>PWLF01000196.1 GCA_003559475.1 Bacteroidales bacterium | reverse complement strand
TAAATGTAAACGATCTTAAAGCAGCTATGAAATGCTTAGAAGAAGCACTTAAAGTATATCCCGGACGCACAATTTAAAAGCGTCCGGTTTTTTATCATATAACCTCTCCTTCTTCGAAAGATTTAAATCCTTTACCCATTATTTTGTTAGCATTTATAACTGTAACAAAAGCATCCGGGTCTATTTCTTTTATATGGTCTTGTAAAACAGCCACTTCCCTCCTGCTAAGATTAACAAATATTATTTTTTTAGAGTCATTTTTAAACATTCCTTTACCATCTATAAAAGTACCTCCTCTTTTAAGATCAAATAATATTTTTTTTCTAATCTCGTCAGTCTTATCAGAAATAATAAACATAGTTTTCTCATAATCAATCCCCTCTAAAACAGTATCAATAACTTTACCTGTTACAAATATCACAATCCATGAATATAAAGGAATACGCCAATCTCCAAATGCTATTAACCCAAACATTACTATACATGCATCAACTATTATCAATGCTTGACCAACAGGTATTTTAGTAAATTTTGTCATTAGCATGGCAATAATATCAGAACCACCTGAAGTTGCCCTTGACTTAAAGATTAGTCCTAAGCCAAGCCCTATAAGCACTCCACCAAAAATTGAGGACAATAAAGCATCGTCTTCAACTAATGGTTTAGTCCCCCACAAGTATGTCAATAAATCAATAAATCCTGATGCTAAGATAAAGCCTACGATTGTTTTAACTCCAAATCTAGGCCCTAATACTTTTATACCAATAATAGTAAGCGGAATATTAAGGACTAATCCTGTTAAACCAACAGGAACACCAATAAGGTGATGTAAAACTATACCTATACCATAAACACCTCCGGGTACAATTTTATATGGAGTTATAAAAAAAACAAAACCCGCAGCCAAAATAAACGAACCTACTAATATTAAAAAATAAGAAATAAACCATTTTCTTGAAAAAATCTTTTCTTTTACTATAAATGCCATTTTATGAAAAATTTAAATTAATTTCGCAAAAAAAAATAATTATATATCCAACTAAATAATTTGACCGCAAAAGTAATTAGTTTTATTATTTGTTTTACCATTAAATTATTATTATGACAAAAGGAGATAACAAAAATTTAAAAATCAAGAATGTTTTGCTTACTGTTTACCACAAAGAGCCTGCTTTACCATTGATTAAAGAGCTTCACAAACTTGGGGTTACTTTTTATTCAACAGGAGGCACTTTAAAATTTTTAGAAAAGAATGATATTCCTGCTGTATCTATTGAGTCTGTCACTTCATATCCCTCAATATTTGACGGTCGTGTAAAAACATTACACCCGAAAGTTTTTGGTGGAATTTTATCAAAAAAATCAGAAGAGTCACACATAGAAGAGTTAAAAAAATATGAGATCCCGGAGATAGACATGGTTATTGTTGATTTATATCCTTTTGAAGAAACATTAATAAGCGGTGGTAGTTTTGAAGATTTAATTGAAAAGATTGATATTGGAGGCATATCGCTTATACGTGCAGCTGCAAAAAACTTTAATGATGTATGGACTGTCCCTTCCTCTAAAAACTATAAAGAATGTGTTGAGATTATAAATTCACAAAATGGGTCTATAAGCTATGAGCAACGCAAGTCATTTGCAGCAAAAGCATTTGATGTTTCTTCACATTATGACATAATGATTTATAATTTTTTAAGTGAAGAGCAACCTGAAAGTTTTAAAGCAAGCATACCGGAATCTAATGTTCTACGCTATGGAGAGAACCCTCACCAAAAAGGCGTTTTTTATGGAGATATAAATAAGATTTTTAATAAAATTCAAGGTAAAAGTTTATCTTATAATAACTTACTTGATATTGAATCTGCTTTAGGTTTGATTAATGAGTTTGAAGAACCTACTTTTGCAATTATTAAACACAATAATGCATGTGGAGTTGCGTCAAGTAACAATATTACAGATGCTTATAAAAAAGCTCTTTCATCTAATCCTATAGCAGCTTTTGGAGGTATATTAATAGCAAATCGCAACATAACTGAAGATTGTGCGTATTGTATTAATAAGTTGTTCTTTGAAGTAATAATAGCTCCCGGATATAATTCAAAAGCTATTGAGATACTTAGCAGCAAAGAAAAAAGAATTATATTAGAGTTAAAGGACAAAGAGTTTGGCAATAAACAATACCGATCACTTTTAAATGGAGTTTTGGAGCAGGACAAAGACAAATCTTTAAAAACAGAAAATGATTGGGATTTTGTAACTAAACTAAAACCGAGCAAAATAGAATCAGAAGATTTAATTTTTGCCAATAAAATAGTGAAGCATACTAAATCAAATGCTATCATTTTGGCTAAAGACAAACATCTGCTTGGAAGTGGAACGGGTCAAACATCAAGAGTTGATGCATTAAAACAAGCTATTGAAAAGGCAAAAGAATTTGGCTTTGATTTAAACGGTGCTGTAATGGCTTCAGATGCTTTTTTCCCATTTCCTGATTGTGCTGAAATAGCTCACAAAGAAGGAATAACTTCTATAATACAGCCGGGAGGTTCTATAAGAGATGAAGAAAGCATCAAATTTTGCAATAACAATAAAATGTCAATGATTTTTACTAAATTAAGACATTTTAAACATTAAATTTAAATACGATTAAATTAACTAATTAACTATTTATTAATATGGGATTATTTTCATTCTTAACCAGAGAAATAGCTGTTGATTTGGGAACTTCCAACACGTTAATTATATACAATGATAAAGTTGTAGTTGAAGAGCCTTCAATCGTTGCACTAGAGCAATCTACAGGAAAAATTATTGCAGTGGGAAAAGAAGCTATGTTGATGCATGGCAAAACTCATGAAAACATTTTAACCTTACGCCCTCTTCGCGATGGTGTTATTGCAGATTTTCAAGCTGCCGAAGGGATGATAAGGGAAATGATAAAGATGATTGATACCAAAAAACCAATTTTTCCCCCTTCGTTAAAAATGGTAATCTGTATTCCTTCAGGAATTACAGAAGTTGAAGAAAGAGCTGTAAGAGACAGTTGCGAACAAGCCGGAGCTAAAGATGTAAGACTTATACACGAACCAATGGCTGCAGCTATAGGCATCGGCATTGATGTTTTAGAACCAACAGGAAATATTATTATTGATATTGGAGGAGGAACAAGCGAAATAGCTGTTATATCCATGGGAGGTATTGTATCTAACAAATCAATAAGAATAGCAGGAGACGAGTTTAATAATGATATTGAAGAATACATGCGTAAACAACATAATATTCTTATAGGTGAAAGAACAGCCGAAAAAATAAAAATTCAAGTAGGTGCTGCAATAACAGAACTTGATGATGAGCCGGAAGACATGGCAGTACACGGCAGAGATATGATGACAGGAATACCTAGAGAGATAACCGTCAATTATGTAGAAATAGCACAAGCCTTGGATAAATCAATTTCAAAAATTGAGGCAGCTGTATTAAATGCTTTGGAAATGACTCCACCTGAACTTGCTGCCGACATTTATCAAACGGGTGTATATATGGCAGGAGGAGGAGCATTATTAAGAGGACTTGATAAAAGAATTGCAGCAAAGACCAAGCTACCTGTCCATAAAGCAGAAGACCCATTAAGAGCTATTGTAAGAGGAACAAGTATAGCTCTTAAGAACTTTGATAAATTCCCATTTTTGATTAAATAATAATATTGGGTTAGAAAATTTTGAAATTAATATTTGTACTGATAATGGAAATCAACATGCTTTATGCGTAATTTAATTAATTTTATAAAAAAGCATTATTACTTTTTCCTTTTTATTGCCTTGCAGGCAATAGCAATTTTATTATTGATACAAAGTAGTCATTATCATAGGTCTTTTTGGATTAATTCAACTAACTATATATCAGGGTCTATGTATCAAAGATATTCTAATATTGAAGAATATTTTGCTTTAAAAAAAATTAACAAATCATTAATTGATCATAATAAAAAACTTATAAAACAAACACCTTATTCTTTTCTAAAAACTGACCAAAATATCTTTGAATTTAACGATACTCTTTATAAAAGGCAATATACATATATAAATGCAAAAGTTATAAATAATTCGATTAATAGAAGAAACAACTATCTAACTTTAAATAAAGGTAGAAGCCATGGAGTTGATGTAGATATGGGAGTTATTACCCCAAGTGGAGTAATAGGAATTGTAAAAAATGTTTCTTCAAATTTCAGTTCTGTAATATCACTTCTTCACACAGACGTTAGAATAAGTGCTAAGATTAAAAAAAACAATCATATAGGCACTTTAATTTGGAATTCGCCTAATTATAGGAAAGTTAGCATGGTTGATATTCCTCCTCATGTTAATGTAGAAATAGGAGATACTATAGCTACCAGTGGTTTTAGCACAATTTTTCCTGAAAATATTCCTATTGGATTGGTTTCTAATTATGATATTAAGCGTGGAGAGAATTTTCTCACTATTGATGTAGAATTATTTCAAGATTTTAACAATTTATATAATGTATTTGTTATTAAAAATTTATTTGGAAAAGAACAAAAAGAATTAGAAGAAGAAACTATAAAAGAAGCCGTTAGTTGGTAATACGATGGAAAAGTTAATTTTTAGATATGTTTTAAGGTTTTTATTACTTGTTATCATTCAAGTGTTTGTTTTGAATAAAATTCAACTGAGTGGTTATATTAACCCTTATGCATATATATTTTTTATTTTAACACTTCCTTTTGACACCCCTAGGTATCTCATGCTTTTTCTTGCTTTCTTTTTAGGTTTGAGCATTGACATATTTTTAGACAGCTCGGGAATGCATACTTCAGCTACTCTTTTGATTGCATTTATGCGACCATGGATAATCAATGCAATTTCAATAAAAAAAGAGTTTGAGCCAAAGTCATTTCCGGATCTTCACAACATGGATACCAGATGGATTTTATTATACAGTATAATTATGGTATTCATTCATCATACTTTTCTATTTTTTCTAGAAGTATTAAGTTTTTCAAATCTCTTTTCAATTTTAAGCCAAAGTATTATTAGTTCATTTATAACGTTTATTTTAATTATAATATGCTTTATGCTTGAAAGCAAACAAAATAAGCGAATATAATTTATCAAAAAGACTGGTTAAAAAATCTTAAATTAAAAAGAACAATTTTAAAAACTTATATATTTGCATTAATAAAAAGACACTTGTAAAACACACTTAGTTTATAATTTTTAATATATTAAGCAGTTCTTAAAATAATCATGAAAAGAATAATATTTTCGATTGCTTTATTACTTCTAATTTTTGCAGGTTGCAAGTTTGAAGATAAAGAAGATAAATTAAAAAACAGATTTATTTTAAAAGGTAATATTGATACAGAAAAGCCTTTACATATAACAATTGAAGAGCTAACTACCACTGATATAAATGTCCTTGATACAATTAAAACAGACGAATCCGGCAATTTTAGTATAGTAAAAGAAATTGACGATGCAGGGTTTTATATTTTTCGTATAGAGAGAGATAATTTTATAACTTTAGTTATAGAGCCCGGCAAACAGATTACTATTAACGGCAAATCTAAAAACTTTCCTTTAAACCATGAAATTGAGGGTTCTAAAGATTCAAAGCTACTTGCTGAACTTAACAAAAAACTACGTTATAGAATATCTAAAGTTGATTCGCTTGCAGACTTATACAGAGAGAGTATGTACGATCCTAACTTTTTAGAAATTAAAGAAGACTTGAATGTAGAATACACTAATATTTTTAATGCGCATAAAAATTATGTAAAGGAATTTATAAAAGATAACCCCAAATCCCTTGTATCCATAATTGCATTATACCAGTTCTTTGGCGATAGAATTATTCTTAGTGAAGAAGAGCATTTTGAATATTTTGAAAGCCTTAGTAAATCGTTATCAAACAAATATCCGGCAAATAAGCATGTAATTGACTTAAAAAAACGAGTAAGTTCAATAAAGAGGGAAAAAATGCAAAGACAGCTTGCAGAAGAAAAATTAGCTATTGGTAATCCTGCACCCGAAATAATTCTTCCTAATCCTGAGGGAAATTCAGTTGCACTGTCTTCTTTAAAGGGGAGTATTGTATTAATTGATTTTTGGGCTTCATGGCACGAACCATCAAAAATATCTAATAAAATTCTACTTGATTTATATAATAAATATAACAAAAAAGGTTTTGAAATATATGGTGTTTCCATTGACAGAGCAAGAGAACAGTGGATAAATGCAATTGAAGAAGAAAATATCTCATGGACTCAAGTGAGCGATCTTAGATATATCAACTCTCCAGTTCTAAATTTATATAATGTAGAAGGAATACCTTATGCTGTTTTAATTGATAGAAATGGAAAAATCTTATCAAAAGACATTGACCATAGAGAAATTGAAGAGCATCTTAAAGAATTACTTTAAAATATTACGCTATAAAAAAATGCAATTGTATTGAATTGAATCTCAAAACACAATTGCATTTAAGTCAAAATAAATATTTATTTTACCATAGTTTAGTTACTTCAAAAGCATCATCCACCTGTCTTTTATAATATTCTTTAGGATGGTTCCAACTAACATTAGGAGCTTTTTCATTCAATTCAGCTAATTTTCTTTTCTCTATATCAAACATTAAAGTTCCATCATAATCATATTCAGAGGGGTAATAAAAATGCAAAGATACTGCTATTTCAAGAGGAGAGGGATTCATTAGTTGATGAATAATATTTAATGGCTCATATATTAATTCTCCTTTTTTAACATTTCTTGAAGGGTGAATGCTTAAAACTTTACTGTCTTTATCATAGTCATATAAATACTCCGTAAGCATCCCTTCTAATACAGCAGTATAACCCCAGTATTTAATGTGCTGATGGATAGGCAAATTAACCTGAGCCGGCCATGTAACAAGGAATATTTGAACCGGTTTTTCCTTAATTATAATTTTATTGTATTTGTCTAAATCATACCCTGAAATAATCTCATTATAGTTAATTTCTGAAAAATCAAAAGTATTTAAAGTATCTTTAAGCAAATTTGCATTAATACTAGTTTCAGAAATCTCCTTTAATGACGCCAATATTTTCTTCATATTTATATAGTTTAGTGAACAATTAATTTCAAATAATGCAATTATAAAAGTACAACAAAAAAATAAATTCACGAAATATTTTTGATTTTTTAAGAATTAAATCTGCAATTTTCAAATTCTGTTTGATAAAAAACATTAAAATTTACAATTAAATTTTTAATTTCGCAGTGTTATTTTTAGTAAAAACAGAAAACTAAGACTTTTATTTTAATAATGGCAAAATCATTTGGTGAAAACATAAAAGACAGTTCGTTAAATACTAATATATCAAAAAAAGCATTTTTTTTATCAGATGTTCATTTAGGCGTTTCCGGAGAATTATCAAGCGAAGAAAGAGAAAAAAAGCTTGTTAAGTGGCTTGATAGCATAAAAGATAAAGCTTCAGAAATTTATTTTTTAGGAGATATATTTGATTTTTGGTTTGAGTACAAACATGTTATACCAAAAGGGTTTGCAAGGTTATTTGGTAAAATATCTGAATTAACTGACTCTGGAATTAAGATATATTATTTTGCCGGGAATCATGACATGTGGAATTTTGGATACTTTGAAAAAGAGTTAAACTTAATTGTATATAGAGACCCTATTGAAAAACAAATTGGCGACAAATTATTTTTTATTGGACATGGAGATGGTTTAGGTCCTGATGATAAAAGTTTTAAAATAATGAAAAAAATTTTCAAAAACAGGATAAGCCGGAAGTTGTTTTCTTTTATTCATCCTCGTATTGGGATTGGTTTAGCAAATTATTTTTCACGAAAAAGTCGAAAATCCAATAATGAGGATCCTTATTTAGGTGATAATAAAGAAAGATTAATCTTGTATTGCAAACATAAGCTTTCTCAAAAACACTATGATTATTTTATTTTCGGACACAGACATATTCCTTTAGAAGTTAAACTAAACAAGAACAGCAAATATATTAATACCGGCGATTGGATAAAGCATTTTTCTTATGCTGTTTTTGATGGGCAAGATGTTAAATTAAGTTACTATAATTCATAAAAAAAGTTGCTTAATAAAATCATTTCTAACTTTAAAAAGCAACTTTTTATTAAAATATTGCATCCGGCTTATTAAGCAATTCTTTTAACCATATCAATTACCCTATGTGAGTATCCATATTCATTATCATACCAGGAAACAATTTTAACCATATTTGAACCAATAACCTGAGTCATTAAAGAGTCAAATATTGAAGAGTGAGGATTTCCAATTATATCTGTTGAAACTATAGGATCAGTACAATACTCTAAAATTCCCTTCATTTTACTACTTTCCGCTGCAGATTTCATTGCATTATTTATGTCCTCCACTGCAACATTTTTTTCCAATTCACAAGTAAGATCAACAACAGAACCATCTGGCACAGGTACTCTCATTGCTAGTCCGTCCATTTTGCCATTTAATTCAGGAATTACAATACCAATAGCTTTTGCCGCACCAGTACTTGTAGGAATAATATTCATAGCAGCCGTTCTGGCTCTTCTAAGATCCTTATGAGGCGAATCAAGAATTATCTGATCGTTTGTATAAGCATGAATTGTATTCATCAGACCTTTTTTAACACCAAAGTTATCATTTAAAACCTTTACTACGGGTGCTAGACAGTTAGTTGTACATGATGCATTTGACAGTATCTTGTGTTCAGGTTTTAAATCATCATCATTGACTCCAAGAACTATGGTTGCATCAACATCTTCTTTTGATTTTGAAGGCACAGTTAATACAACTTTATTTGCTCCTGCATTAATATGCTTTTGGATACCATCTCTAGTGCGAAAAACTCCGGTTGCTTCTATAACCACATCTACTCCTAGTTCATTCCACGGCAAATTTGCAGGGTCTTTTTCAGAAAAAACTCTTAATTTACTATTTCCAAATTTAATATACTCCCCCTCTGTTGAAATATCAAAAGGGAATTTTCCATGAACAGAATCATATTTTAATAAATGTGCTAAAGTTGAACAATCTGTAAGGTCATTTACAGCTACAACATTTATATCTTCATGTTGCAATGTTGCTTTTAAACATAATCTTCCAATACGGCCAAAACCATTAATGGCTACTTTTATATTTGTCATAATTGAATTATTTTATAGTTAGAAAATCTTGTCAAAATTAACAAAAATATTCTACTTGAAATGCTTTTTTTTAAATTTAAAGTTACAAACCTAGTATATAGGCAAACATAAGAGGGGCAACAATAGTTGCATCAGATTCAATTATATATTTAGGTGTATTTTTTTCAAGTTTACCCCAAGAGATTTTTTCATTAGGCACTGCTCCTGAATATGAACCAAAGCTGGTTGTAGAATCGCTTATTTGGCAAAAATATGACCAAAAAGGAGTATCTTCCCATTGCAAATCTTGTATCATCATTGGAACCACGCAAATAGGAAAATCCCCGGCAATTCCACCACCTATTTGGTAAAACCCTACGCCTTTACCTTTAGAATTATCTTTATACCAATTAACAAGTTCAACCATATACTCTATACCGGTCTTTAAAATACTATTATTAATTTCTTTTCTTATGATAGCTGAAGCAAAAAAATTACCGCATGTACTATCCTCCCACCCCGGCACTATTATAGGTAGATTTTTTTCGGCAGCTGCCAGCAACCATGAATCTTTAGGGTCAATTTCATAATTATCTTTCAAATCACCATCTAATAGCATTTGATAAAAATATTCATGAGGAAAAAACCTTTTATTCTGAGTTTCCGCTTTTTTCCATTTATCAGCTAAAAACACTTCTATTCTTCTTAAAGCCTCTTCTTCTGGAATACATGTATCCGTAACTCTATTGTATCCTTTTTCATATAATTCTTGCTCCTGATTAGCAGATAAATCTCTATAATCAGGAATTCTTTTATATTTACTATGAGCTACAAGATTAAAAACGTCTTCTTCAAGATTTGCTCCTGTACAAGATATTATATGAACTTTATCTCTGCGTATCATCTCTGCTAGTGACTTTCCGATTTCAGCAGTACTCATTGCACCTGCCAAAGTCACCATCATTTTGCCTCCATTTTCAACATGCTCTTTGTAGGCTCCAGCTGCATCAAGCAAAGTAGCCGAATTAAAATGCTTATAATATTTTTCAATAAATTTTGAAATATGGCTCATTATTTTATGTTTATTTATTAAACTATTAATTAGACTACACAAAATTAAAAAATAAATCACAATAATTATCAATAATATTGAATATTGATATTAATTATTAATTTTATAAAAAAATTAATAATTATGATAATTCAAAAAGAAATTACTTTACCACCGTTCAAGAGGGGTTTTCACCTGATAACAAAATATATAACCAAAGAGTTTAATGATTTGCCAAAAGCAGGCTTAATGAACATATTTATACACCACACATCTGCCGGCATAACAATTAATGAGGATGCAGATCCTTCAGTAAGAGAAGATTTGGATAAATTATTCAATCATATAGTCCCTGAAGGTTTAGATTTTTTAAAACATACACTTGAAGGACCTGATGACATGCCTGCTCATACAAAATCTAGCATTGTTGGCTCTAGTCTAACTATACCTATAACAAACAAACAGTTAAAATTGGGAACATGGCAAGGTATTTATATTTGTGAATTTAGAAATAATGGTGGAAGTAGAAAAATTACTGTTACGCTGCATTATTAATATTAGGAGTTAACGCATCGGAGAGTTCTTTTAATATTTTTTTGCAACAATTCTTCTTTGCAAAAAATAAACTTATGCTTATATTTGCAAGCTAAAAAAATGCCCGGGTGGCGGAATTGGTAGACGCGCTGGTCTCAAAAACCAGTGGTAGCAATACCGTGCCGGTTCGACCCCGGCCCCGGGTACATAAAAAAGCCTTTGATTTATAAAAACATCAAAGGCTTTTTATATTTAAAAAGTATATGTAATAAGTAATAAAAAACCAAAGTCTTATCAAATAATATTAAATAAATAAAAACATCTAAAAAGCCTTTTTTTTTAATTACACTAAAATTATATAATCAAACATGAAACCCCACAGTGATTTGTAAAGTATAATAATAGAAGGAATTATTTAAAGTCATTAAAAAAAAACATAATAGTTATTTAAAATAATAATAAAGTTTATTATCTTTGCATAATACATTATTTGTATATAACATATAATGTATTAAAATTATAATTGTTTGAAGCAATATTTAAATAGAAAAGATATAAATTAAATACATTTATACTATGCGTAAAATTATTTATACTCTTTGTTTACTGATAGTAAGTTCTCTTATGACAAGTTCTTATAGTCAGGATATGCTAGGATTAATTACCAGCAATAACTCAGGGGTAGCAAGAGGTTATTTAAATCCTGCAGCAATTAGTAATTCTCACAGATATCTGGACATATCAATAATAAATGGAGATATCTTTTTTGCTAATAATTACCTTTTTGTTCCTGAAGAAGATTATAGTCTCAACAATTATATATATTTCCCTTGGCAAGCAGTAAGTGCTCAAAGGTATTATGATCAAGCAGATATTCCTAAATATCCTGTATCAGGAGAATACTTTTTAGACAGATATGACAAGGATTTTAAAAATCTTTTTTTCAATATGCGAATTAATGGCCCCTCTGCGATGTTAAGATATGAGGAGATTCATCATTTTGCCCTTCAGACTTCTGTCAGAACAATGATATCTGCTAAGGATGTGCCATATAATGTTGCAAAATTTGGTTTAGAAGGGTTAAGCTACACACCACAGCAAAATATTCGATATATACATAAAGATCCTTTTGAAATTAACACAATGAGTTGGGCAGAGGTAGGTTTATCATACTCCAGAATGCTATTTGAACACTGGCAAGATGAACTAGCTATAGGTGGTACAGCTAAATATCTTATGGGTTTTCAAGGTCTGTATTTTCATAGCGAATATTTAGATTTTCAAAGTCCGTTTGAAGTAGATATAAGCATAAATGAAATGGATGGAGGAGCTGGAATTGCTGTACCTATAAATTATTACGACAATTCGCTTTTAAACAATATAATTGGAGGTCATGGAGTAGCTTTTGACCTAGGTGCTTCTTATACTCGTTCTATTAGATATCAAAGAAATAGAGGCAGAACACAAATATATACTATCCCTTATTATGCACCATATTCTTACAGATTAGGATTTTCTCTTTTAGATATAGGGTTTATAAAGTTTAGCCATAACGTAAGGGAGTTAAAATTTGATAATCTTCATGGAGAATGGGAAAGTTTTAGTGATTCTGATATAGGTAGTGTTAATGATTTTATTTATGAATTACCAAACAAATTTACTGCGGATCAGACAAAACTTCAAACTAGTAATGAATTTACAATGTATATGCCAATGGCTGCAAGTTTACAGTTTGATTATAACTTCAGAAATAATTTCTTTACTCAGGCCATTTGGATACAAGACATTCCTTTTTTAAGCCCTCGAGTTTCAAGGCCATCATATTTAGCTGTTGTTCCAAGGTTTGAGCAAAGAAGGTGGGAAGTTGCAATGCCAATATCTTTATATAACTACAGAGAGCCTCGCTTGGGATTATCTATGAGATTCTACTGGTTAACTCTTGGAGCGGATAATCTAGTTGGAGGATTGTTAGGATACAATGATTTTACAGGGCTTGACTTCTATTTTTCTCTTCAATTTGGATTAGACAGAGACTGGAGAGAAGAAAGAGCAAGATGGGCGCAGTTAAGACGCTGGCAGTAGTAAAAACCTCACAAAACATCCTTTTATTGCTAAATAAATGTAACTTTTTATATAGCAAACAAATAAGTTTTTATTATAATCAATTGTTTTTGTTTATAATTGGATTGCTATGATGGTCAATAATTATATCAAATTTTGCGGGATTATAAAAAGGCTTAAATTTCAATCTTTCAAAAACATTATCAGTAGGGTATCCGCATAAAATATCATCATTAAAAACATCTATAAAGATTCTCCATACAAGCTCGGAGCAAAAAAAAGCTGAGCAATTTTCAAAACTAAAGGAATGGTCGAAGGGAATTTGTTTTTGCAAATAATACTTTGCGCGATCACTAATTTTTCTTCCATATAAAGTATCACTTTTATTAATTTTATTATAACGTACGACGATAATTGAATTTGGCCGGCTATTTTTGACAAATTTGTTAAATGAATCTATCTGTATGCCGTCATAGTCGGAAAGTGACTGAGAAACGGAATGAATAACGAATAGTTCATCTTCATCACTTTTATAGATAATACCAATATGAGATAATGGTATATCTTCTCTTAATGTTTCTAGGATTAATGAACTAACAATACCATAACCTTGTCTAAGGATAATATCTCCATCCTGGATTTTATCTATCTCTTGCTTTAATAACTTATAATTATAATAATGCTCTTGTTTCCATGAATGAATATATCCATCCTGTGAAAACAAGAGCATTATTATAATTATTATAGCCGTTTTTTTTATAAAAAAGCTAAAATGTGCTCTCAATACTTAAAAAATAAGATAACGATTTTTACTCTTCAATTACTTCTTCAACTTCTTCTTCAACTTCTTCTTCAGCTTCTTCCCAGCTATCCTCTTCCCAATCATAGTCATCATCACTTTCAAAAGTTATGTCATCCATTGGGGTCTCTTTTTGCATGTCAACAAGCCACAAATCGTCTTCTTTAACAAGGTCTAACTCTCCTTGCTCATCATCAGCCAAGTATGTGCATCTTGCAAAATCATCAGCAACATCACATTCTACATTACTTATAACTCTTGGTTCAGCTTCTTCAAAATCTCCAAATCCTTCCATTTGTTCAAAAGCCTTGAGGTTTTCAAGAATTTCGTGCGTATTAGCTGTTCCTAAAGTTTTTGCATTATCATAATCACTTACTTCAAGATAATTTAAAAAATCCTCTGCTACCTTTTCAGGTGTTTGTGCAGTTTCACAAGCAGAAAAAACAATTCCCGCTACTAAAATAATACCAATTACTTTTAATGTTTTCATTTTTTTAATTTTTTGGTTTTTTAATAATTTATTTGACAACAAATATATGACTTTTTTTAATTAAATAATAATTAAACAAAAAAAAACTTTTTTATGTTTTAATTTATTTAAAAATTAACAAAGAAATTATCACTTGTACACAACTCTATACATCCTGTTAATATTATAATTATCCTAATAATCTCAAAAAAACAATCATTTCTTTAATTTAAAAAAAGAAAGATTTCTAAAAACTCTTCCAAAAACAAAATATTTTGCTAAAGCTCTATGCCCATTTTCCAACTCAATATAAAATCTATCAGGATCATAATCAAGGTCGTTTTTATTATCACCATCTTCTAGTTGTTTTCTGTATGAATAGAAACAATATCTATTACCCTTGCGATCATAAACAACTACCTTGTATGCATAATCATCAAAAATAAGTTTTTCAGATTTTAAATATGCATCATCTTTTAATAAAGATTCATAGAACAGTTCATTAAATGAAAAAAGGAACATCTGAACTTTTGAAGTATCAATACTAAAATTATCCGATATTAACTTATTTTTTAAGTCATAAAATCCAAAAAGATTTGCTTTATCTATTTTTAATATAAAAGATTGTTCAGGAGACTCATTAGAAACAATTTTGATTTCTCTGATTTCTTCAGGTTCAAGATCAATTATAACAGGATCAAACCAGACGTGTTTTTTGGTGGTAAAAACATTTTTCACCCCACCAAAACCCGGACGGTATATAACATAAGGTTTAACACTATTTACCATTCTGGCGTATGTTCCTATAATTTCGTCATTATCATCAATAATATTTTCGCCTAAAATAAATGCTCGGGTTTCTCTTGATATTTTAAACAATTCTATTAGCCCAAAAAAATTAAAAAGATAGTCGTCAGTAAAAATCTTAATAGTTGTACCGCCATTTTCTAATTTATCATTTATCATGTCTCTATCATTAACAGGGACAGGATATCTTACAGAGAAGTTGTTTACAGTTCTTATAAGATCACGAACAGCCGCATCATTTGCATTATAATTATTATCTATCCTCCACAGCTGATCTTCGTCTTTTTTCAATTTAATTGTTTGGTTCTTTTCAGGCGGTATTATTTGAATTTGAGTAATATTTTTATCTCTTTGAATCGCAAAGTCGCGATCTCCAACTTGAGATTGAAGCAATCCATTGATATAAGAAAGGACTAGAAGAAAAAGTATAGTTATTGTTGTAATTAAAAAAACATATTTTTTATTTTTGCTCATAAACTAAAAGATTAACTTAATAAAACTATTTGTCATTCTTAAAAATAAAACCACTATCATTAGCAACAGAACGCAATTTGATTTTTTTAATAACATTTTTAGTAGAAAGCGGGAAGTCTGCTTTCATCATCCAATCATAATACTGTGGTTCTTTTTGAAATACTTCATTAACAATCTTTCCTCTATGTTTTCCAAATTTAAAAACTTCTTTACCTTCTTTATTGAAACCAATATGACCGACAAGGTCAACATTATCTTTATTATATGAAAAGTCATGAAGTGCATTTATATCATTTTTTACCGGTTTTGAAACATTCCCCTCTTTATCAACATATTCTGTATTCTTATATTTTTTAATTTGCGAAACAAGTACTTCATAAGTAGCTTTAGTATCAGCTTTAGCATCATGAGCATCTAATAATTCTTTTCCGCAATAAAACTTATATGCTGCTTTTAAAGTTCGGGGTTCCATTTTATGAAATATATTCTGAACATCAACCAGTCTTCTGTTTTTTATATCAAAATCAATACCGCATCTCAAAAACTCCTCAATTAGCATTGGCACATCAAATTTATTAGAATTGTATCCTGCTAAATCCGCATTACCAATAAAGCTATTCAAACTATTAGAAATATCAGCAAATTTAGGTTTATCTTTTACATCTTGGTCTCTAATGCCATGAATTTTACTTGAATCTTCCGGGATTTTTATACCCGGATTGATAATTTGATTAAACTCCTCTGTAGAATTATCAGCATTAATTTTTAATATAAAAATTTGTACTATTCTATCTTTAACAACATTAATACCGGTTGATTCAAGATCAAATACTGCTAAAGGGCGTGATAAACTTAACATAACTTGCTATTTTTTAATTAATTATTTTTTTTGATAATAACATTAAGTAATAATAACATTCTAAGAACATTATTATTATTATTTCAGACTCTCCATATTCTAAAGATAATTACCCCAAACTATTATAATCACTATATTTAATCCAGATATGCCTGAGTTCATTTAAAATCATAGCTGTTGCACCCCAAATAATTTGGTTACTCAATTTAAAGCATGGCACATTATATTTTTTTCTATCTGCAGCTTCCACCTCAGACTCACAAATATTTTCATTTTTAAGAATTTCGGAAAACGAAATTTCGATAATTTCTCTTACTTCCCTTTCATCAGCAGTAAAATCAGGATTACTATGATAAAGTCCAATGTATGGAGTTACCAAGTTATCACTTGGATAAATATAGATATCTGTCAAATTTCCTATTATTTCAACATTATTAATATTCAGCCCTATCTCTTCTTTTGCTTCACGCAATGCTGTTTCTTGAAGGTTTTTATCTTCAGGTTCAATTTTACCTCCAGGGAAGGATATCTGTCCGGAATGCACACCTTTATAATTTTGCCTTTTAATAAAAGGGACCATAATAGTTTCATCCTTTTCATAAAACAAAATCAAAACACTACTTTTTTTGGTATTCTTATTAGTTTCCAGATATTCAATATTTCTTCTGCCTTGCTTTGTGTCAGGCTCCATTTCTAAGTGGGCTTCAATAAAAGAAGGGGAGTTATTTTCAAAGACTCTTTTTAATGACTTGTAAATATTTATATTCATGAATCTATATATTTCCGGAAACTTTAACTCATTAAATTTTTTAAATCAATCATAGATTATTTTTCCAGGCTTCCGAGCATCAATCATCCTATAATCCTGATATTTAAAAATGGTAGCATTTTGATTTTCCCAACCATTATCTATGCCTTCTGACTTTATATATACCGGTGAACTATAACCTTTCTTTTGATTAATTTCATATATGCATTTATGAAATTCTTTTCCATAAGATAGCATTGCACTTAAGAAATAAAAACCTATATCACCTCCTTTAAAAGCTCTTAACCCCGGTTCATCATTAAACATTTCCCTGTATTTATAAACAAAAGCCTGATTATTTGCCTCCGAGTAATCAATAAAATCTGATGTTATAATATGCACTTTAGCATTCTGCAGATTATCAATTTCAATGCTTCTGTAATTCTTCCACTGTGGAACTCCAAAAGTTATAATATTCTCTGTATCCGAAATAAGGCTTAATTGTCTTATATAATTAGAAACAATTGGCTCTCCTCCAAACAAGGATACTAAAATATTATTCTTATCGGAATCAAGTTTGTCAAACAATACACTTAAAGTATCACGTCTTACCGCAACTTTTTTTATATTTTCCTTTTCCCTGTATTGACTTATAATTTTCTCTCTCTGGTATTGTGTCTGTTGACTATCCGGTGGATTGAAATTATTTAATAAAGTCCTGTCAAAAACAGGAACATCTGTAACTCTCTCTCCAACTAATACATCATCATAATAATAACCATTTATTTTGGCTAATTGCACACTATCTATAAAAAACCTTCTTTCACCTATCAAGCTATTAAGATCATTATAAAAAGTATTAACTAAGCCTGCTACATGAGGTTGATCAGTGTGAACTACAATAATATTATCATTAGGATATTTATATGAAATATAATCAGCTAAATTATTTAACTTAGTAGATAAAGATGGTGTAACTTGAAACAAGTTAGAATAATATTTAAGTTGGCTCCTATCTTGTAAAAAGGGTGAGACCATTGGTATTTCGTATTTATTTGCATAATCTGCTATATACTCAATTGTCGAAGGAAAGAAAGGCCCTATTATCAAGTCCAGTTTATGAAAATCTAGTTCATCAACAGCTTTTTTTGCTTTACTAACATCTTGACAAACATCCATTAAATAAACATTTAGATTTACCCCCATGTTTTTCAATGAATCTAAAGCTACTTTAAAGCCATAATAAAATTCAATAAAAGAAAAAGCCCTGTTCTCTTCTGTTAATTTTTCTCCGGTTTCAAACTGCTCTTTAATTTCCTCAGTAAACAATGGAAGAAACAAAGCGATACTATACACTTCTTTATATACAGGGTCTTGACAATATTCCTTGTCATAAAGTTCTTTTTCATATCTTGTTTTTATACTCCTTGTGTATATTAACTCTCTTCTCAAATATTCCTGAGTATCTTCTTTCTCTGCTACTACATCTTGTGTTATAATATGACTTGGCAATTTAATTTTCTGCCCTTCTTGAAGGGTTTTGCCGATTTCAGGATTCCATTCCAATATTTCATCAACAGAAACACCAAATTTTCTTGACAAGCTGTAAAAAGTATCTTTAGGTTTTACTTTATAGGTAAAAACCTCTTTTCCGGTTTCTTTGAATTGCGGTATTAATAAAACCTGATTTTCTTTTAGTTCTTTTTCTCTTGCTCCGGGATTTGCTTCAAAAATATCATCAATTGTAATTCCATATTTTCTGGATATTGAAAACAAAGTTTCACTCCTAATGACTTTATGTTCAACAAATTCTTTCTCATCTATTTCTTTTGTTTGCTCAACGTAAGGAATTTTAATCAGCTGGTCAAACATTAACCCATACCTAAGTTCAGGGTTAACTTTTTTGATATCCTCAACAGAAACTCCATAGGCGCGGGCTATAGAAAAAAGTGTTTGCCCTTGCAAAACAGCATGAAAATAAAATTTTTCTCCATCTACCACGTGTACTTTATTCGACCTATTAATTATAACAGCCGGTTCATCAGCAATAATGCTATTATTTAAGCATAATAAAATTATCAAACAGAAAAGAGAAGATTTAAAAAAAAGTAAATTTTTAATTGCCATTTTTGATTATTTTTATAACATTAAACTATTCCCATTCTATTGTAGCCGGAGGTTTAGAACTAATATCATAAACTACTCTATTAATTCCTTTCACTCTATTAATGATTTTATTCGACACATCAGATAAGAATTCATACGGCAACTGACTCCAATCAGCAGTCATTCCGTCAGTTGAATTAACCGCTCTAAGACAAACGGCATTTTCGTATGTTCTTTCATCACCCATAACTCCAACAGAACTAACGGGCAAAAATATTGCTCCTGCCTGCCATACTTTATTATAGTAATTTGATTTCTTTAACTCATCAATATATATGCTGTCAACTTCTTGCAAAATCCTAATCTTTTCCTCTGTTACTTCCCCGAGTACTCTTATAGCCAATCCGGGTCCCGGGAAGGGGTGTCTTTCTAGTATATTTTCAGGCACTTTCAAAGAATACCCTAACTTCCTTACTTCATCTTTAAACAAGCTTTTAAGAGGCTCAACAACTTTAAGATTCATTTTATCAGGAAGACCGCCGACATTATGGTGTGATTTTATAGTTACAGATGGCCCGTTGACTGAAACCGACTCAATGATATCCGGATAAATTGTTCCCTGAGCAAGCCACTTAACTCCTTCTATATTATTTGCCTCCTCATCAAAAACTTCTATAAAGGTATGTCCGATAGCTTTTCTTTTCATTTCGGGGTCAACTTTGCCTTTCAAACTTTGATAAAATCTATTTGCAGCTCTTACTCCTTTTATATTCAATCCCATATCTTTATATGAATCAAGGACTTCTTCAAACTCATTTTTTCTCAATAATCCGTTATCAACAAATATACAATGCAGCTGTTTCCCTATTGCCTTATGTAGCATAACTGCCGCAACTGAAGAATCAACACCTCCTGAAAGACCTAAAACGACTTTTTCTTTTCCAATTTCTTTTCTCAAGCTGGTTATCTCTGATTCAGCAAAAACCTCCGGACTCCAGTTCTTACTGCATTTACATATTAAACTAACAAAATTATCTAATATCTTTGCTCCTTCTTTTGTATGGTAAACTTCCGGATGAAATTGCAATCCGTAAAGCATTTTATCTTTTATTTCGAAAGCTGCATTTTCAATACTATCAGTTCCTGCTGTTCTTTCCGCTACATCAGGAATTTTCATTATTGTATCTCCGTGAGACATCCATACTTGTGACTTATCCTTAACATTACTTAATAACTGAGAATCTAAATTTGCTCTTTCTAATTTCGCACGACCATATTCTCTTGTAGGAGATGCTTCTACTATTCCTCCATATATCTTAGCAATATACTGAGCTCCATAACACAAGCCCAAAACAGGAATATTCCCGACATATGATTTAATATTAACTTCAGGAGCATTAGTATCTTTAACACTAAAAGGGCTTCCACTTATTATTACTCCCTTAATATTTTCAATACTTTTGGGCGAATAATTAAAAGGTTTAATTTCGCAATACATATTAAGTTCCCTTACACGCCTTGCGATAAGCTGGGTGTACTGAGAGCCACAATCTAATATTAATATCATTTCTTGCATTCTACAAAGATAAGGTATATTTATAAATTGATTTTAAACTAAAAAATTGGCTTTGCAAATAATAAACTAAACCATTTAATAAAATACGTTGTTTAAAAAAATATATTACTTTTTAATTGCATTTTCAATACAGTTCCATAATCTTTCAGCCGTTAAATCCCATGAAAACATTTTCTTTCTCTCCTGCGCCTTTCTTATAAGATTATTTCTAAATTCATCATCATTGCTTATTTTTTCTAAAGCTTTTGCTATTGATTCTACAGAAAAGGGGTCAACCAGTAATGCAGCATCTCCTGCAACTTCCGGCATCGAAGTGCAATTTGATGTAATTACTGCTGTTCCTGAGTTAAAAGCTTCCAGAATTGGAATTCCAAAACCCTCGAAAATAGAAACATAAGTTAAAGCTTCAGAAGCTGAATATAACCCAATCAATTCACTAACATTCTTCCTTCCTAAAAAAATTACATCTTCATTATGAGACATATTTTTATATACTGAATCAATATTTGAAGTCCACCATTTTTTATTACCAGCAACTAAAAGCTTAGTATTTTTTTTATCTTGTTTTTTAAATTCATCAAAAGCCAAAAACAGCCGTGCAATATTTTTTCTTGGAATCAAAGCTCCTACATATAAGAAATAAGGATTCCCCGCGGAAAATTTATTTCGCACTTGAGTTTTTTCTTGCTCACTTATACTCTCATAACATAGATTATAACCATTATGAGTAACGTCAATTTTTTCAGCAGGAATATTGTAAGTTTTTACTATATCATTTTTTGAATATTCACTAACAGTGGCTAAACGTGTTGCTTTTTTTGCATATTTTGGAAATAACGTTTTGTAATATTTTCTTGTCCAAAAAGGTATATCCTTTGAATAATGTTCAAAGTTTAAATCATGAATAACTTGAACTGTAGGCACTTTTGTATTTAATGACATCCACCCGTCCGGTGATAAAAACAGGTCTGCTTTATATTTTTTCAAAACAAAAGGCATAAAAATTTCAAACCTGATATACCAAAGTAAAGGATGTCTTGACTGAGGAGGAAGAACAACAGGCGTCACATTATCTGCGAAGATAAAATCATCATAACTATTTCTGTCAAAAACAAAATAAAAGCTATGTTGCGGATTATTCTTAGTAATTCTTTTTAAAGTCTCATAAGTAAACCACCCAATGCCATCCAACTTATCTTTTAATAACAATTGCGTGTTAACTACAATGTTCATTTACCGGATTTATGTTTAAAATTTATTTTTAGTGAGTATTGTTTTAAACAAACTTCTATTATTCTATTCAATACTTTTTCAGCAACAAAGTTAAACGAATATTGTTAATTCAAAAAAAAATATTTGATTTGTTTACAACCTAATAACAACTTAATCGTTTTTATTTATATTTACTTTTGATATAAAGAAATCTTAATTCAGCATTTTTTTTCTGTTATGATTATTTTTTCAACAATACTGTTTTTTAATAAAATATTTGATTTTTGGCATTATTTGATAGTTTTTATCATTTTATTATTAGCATTAGTCTGGTATTTTCAATATAAAATTATGCGAAAGAGAGACCCCTCAAGATCAAGAAGGAATGTCCCGTCAATGATAAACCCGATTATGCTATTAGTGCTTATAACTATCATGTTGATTATGCTGTTATGGCTACCTGTATTTTTTGAAAGGATTGAAAAACAAATTGATGACACTAATAATAACATCAAAATCCATCCTGATAATATTGAATATATTGAATTAATACTCTATGATAAACCGGAAGATGGGTATAAAGACTTTTTAAATCTTTTACTTGAAGATCATGATGGCATCATACGAAGTGAGATTTCTAAAAAAGAAAAAACGGCAAAAATAATTTATGATAATCAATTAACCAATCGCTGTGATATTATTATAATATTTAAAAAAGCAACTTTCTATGTAAAAGAGGTTGATTAATAAAAAAATATTCTTTGTTTGATATTTTATTCTTCGTCTGGATCTATACCTTCATCTACATCTTCATTTTCGTCTTCAATTTTATTATAAGAGTCGGGTATCTCTAACAACTTAGTTGCTTCGACGGCATCAAGGGTTCCCACATCTTTTAGTTTTCTGTTCATTACGTTGGTTCGCGTTAATCGCAGATCATGCAATGACTTTGTAGCTGTGTTTAACTGTTTGTCCACTTTATCTAATTGGCTTGAGAAATTTTTAAATTCTGTTTTAACAGCTTCAAGGATTTTCCAAACTTCGCTACTTCTTTTTTGGACTGCAAGCGTTCTAAACCCCATTTGCAAGCTATTTAATAACGCAGATAATGTTGTTGGTCCGACAACAGTTACCCTGTATTTGTTTTGTAATTTTTCAAAAAGCCCGGGATGCCTTAAGACTTCAGCATAAAGACTTTCTATCGGCAAAAACATTATTGCAAAATCTGTTGTGTGAGGTGGGTCAATATACTTACTACTTATATCTTTAGCAAAAGATTCAATAGCATTCAATAAAATTTTTTGAGAACTTTCAATAATCTCTTTTTCCCCGTTATCGTATGCATTAAGAAGGTTATCATAGTCAGCTATCGGGAATTTTGAATCAATTGGCATCCAAACCTCTTCATCTCTGTCTCTGCCGGGTAATTTTATTGCAAATTCAACATGTGCCTGGCTTCCTCTTTTTGTTGCGACATTTTTAGAATATTGATCAGGCGTAAGCAATTGTTCAAGAATATTTGCCAGTTGATATTCTCCAAGAACACCTCTGGTTTTAACATTTGACAGTACTTTTTTCAAATCCCCTACTCCTGTTGCTATATTTTGCATCTCTCCAAGTCCTTTATGAACTTCTTCGAGTCTTTCACTAACTTGTTTAAATGACTCCCCCAACCTCTTTTCCAATGTTGATTGAAGCTTTTCATCAACAGTATTTCTCATCTCATTTAGTTGCTCTTTATTATCAGTTCTGATTGCCTCTAACTGTTTTTCAATGGTATCCTTTACTTCCTTAATAGAATCCGTAGCTTGTTTATTCAAATCATTTTGTTGCTTGCTGAAATCTCCGAATTTTTGACGTATTAATTCATTGAGATCTTTATTATTATTTGTATTTGTTTCAGAAAAAGATTTAAGACTATCGGCAATCTCGCTTCTGTTTTCTTTTGCTATCTGACCACTTTCAAGCCTATTGCGTTGAAACTCATCTTTTATTAAACCTTCATTTTTTTCTAAAGCTTTAAAAAAATCTTTTATGGCAATATCTACTTCTGCAAGTTTTTCTTTTTCTGTGCCTGAGCTTTTTCTTGTTATTATAATAACAGTATTGATTATCGTCAAACCGATAAGTACAATCACTAATACTTCAATCATAATTATATTTATTTATATTTTTTAATAAACACTACAAAGTACATTTTGTCGTATTTTTACAAATATATATAAATTACAAGAAATATGCGGATAAAATTTAAGAACCTGAAAATTTTCCAGGTTCTTAAATTTTTATACTAACTTATTAAAAAAAACAGTTTCGTGATTTTATAATTAATTTCAAATACGCTATTTAGCTAGTATATTAATATTCTCTTATTAAGTTCTAATTCTTTCGAGCTAATTCTAATAATATACATTCCTCTTTCCATGTTTGATGCATCAATTATATAATCAGAAAAAACTATAAAGCTCATGATTTTTTTCCCGTCAGTAGAAAATATTTCTATTTGACTTTTGCTTGATATACCACCAATATTAATATAGTTTTTAGCTGGATTTGGATATATCATTATATTGCTTTTACAAAGATTATCAAGATTATTACTAATTTCTTCTGTATTAACCTCAATAATGTTTGAAAAATCGGATTCTCCATTCTCATTATAAGCCTTAAGCCTGTATTTATATAAAGTGCCTGGTTCAAGGCCTGTAATACTTTCCGAAAGTCCACTAATATCTTTACCATAATAATCATCAATATGAGTTACAAAATCATCTTCAGAAACGTACAGCAAATAACCATCTGCATTATCGGCAGATTCCCAGTTGGCGGTAAAACCGGTTTGAGAAACATCTGTCGCATCTGTTGCTACAGGGATATCCGGAAATACTAAAGACTCTGTGGTAACTTCTATCGTGTTTGAGAAATCCGACTCGCCATCAGCATTATAAGCTTTTACTCTGTATTTGTATGTAGTTTCCGGCTCAAGATCTGTAACCTCTTCAAAAAGTACGCTAATATCTTTACCATCATAACCATCTAGATGCGTTACAAAATCATCTTCAGAGACGTACAGAAAATAGCCATCTGCATTATCAACAGATTCCCAGTTGGCAGTAAAACCGGTTTGAGAAACATCTGTCGCATCTGTTGCTACAGGAATATCCGGAAATACTAAAGACTCTGTGGTAACTTCTATCGTATTTGAGAAATCCGACTCGCCTTCTGTATTGTAAGCCCTAAGCCTATATTTGTATAGCGTTCCGGGTTCAAGATCTATAATTTCTTCTGAAAGCTCTGTTATATCCTTGCCATCATAATCATCAAGATGGGTCGTAAAGTCATCATCAGAAACATATAACAGATAGCCCTCTGCAAAATCTGCAGTCTCCCAGTTGGCAGTAAAGCCGGTTTGGGTTACTTCAGTAGCAGCAATAGCAACAGGAATTTCAGGAATCGGCAAGCTCAAAGTTACAACTGTTATTTCATTAGAAAAACCCGAAACACCATATTGGTTAATGGCTCGAAGTCTGTATTTGTATTCGGTATCAGGGCTTGCACTAACTATAATATAATCTGTTATATCAACTTCCTGTCCATCAATGAGATGATTTTCAAAATCGTCTGCTGAAACATAGAGCAAATATTCATCAGCCTCTACAACCTCATCCCAGTTTGCTCTAAAACCGAAAGGTGTTAAATCAGTTGCCGGTAATGCAAAAGGAGCATCAATATCAGCATCCAATAAAACCTGAATAACAATATCACCATCAACAATATCAAAAGTTTCTTCATAAAGAAGGAAGTTATCGGCAATTACTTCAAAGCTATAGTTATCTCCGGGTTCTATATTTTCAATAACAGCAATTCCTGAAGCATTGGTTGTTGCGTTGCCAAGGGCACCGGCGTTAATAACAGCCCCCTGTATCGGGCTGCTGTAATAATTGCTTAATACAGAAAAGGTGGCTTTGTAACTTGGTTCAAGAGTTATATCAATAGTTAAATCTTCATCAACTATTGTTGCTGTACCACTTTCCACCGAATAACCGGCTTTGGTGATGCTGTAGGTATAATCATCGGCAATCAATCCGGGGAATTCATAATGCCCTGCAGTGTATGGAATTCCATTTAACGTTACTACAGCATCTTCAATTGGGTTAGACTCTGTATCTGTCACATTAAAGGTAAGGGTGTACGATGATGTTTTTCTGAGTACAATACCATCCTGACCCACGACAAATGGTGTACCACCAGGGGTAATATCAATAGCAAACAAATCTCTTATTGTGTTGCTGTTTACCTGCTCCCAGGTATTACCACCATCTTCTGTTTTGACAATATAACCTTGGTTGCCTACAGCATATCCCTGGTTTTCATCAATAAAATGAATATCATTTACAACTAATCCGGTGGGACCATTATGTACCTGGCTCCAGTTTTGACCACCATCTATAGTTTTATAAATATTGGCATGGCTACTACCTATAAATCCTATTTCGGGAGAAAGAAAATACACCCCATACAAATGCCAGCTTGTTCCTGTAGTCAAATCATTCCAGGTTGCACCGGCATCAGTAGTTTTTCTCATTACTCCTGAAGCAGCAATTATATATCCGGTATTATCATCTGCGAAAAATATTTTCCTTCCGAAAGAATCATGAATTTCCGTCCAGTTATCACCACCATTAGTAGTTTTGAACGTCCTGCTTCCTGCTGTGTAACCTGTAGTTTCAGAAGTAAAAAATATTGAATGAATAGGGGCATAACTTATACCACTTGATGAAAAGTCCCAGTTTTCGCCGCCATCCAATGTTTTTCTAACGCTTCCTTCCCCTGAGATATAACCTACATCCTCAGAAGTGAAATACAGACCGGTTAAGCGGTAGTCTGCTCCCGAATCATAATTATTCCAGGTAGTACCGGTATTTTCAGTCTTAAGAACGGTTCCGTTGTCGCCAACAGCAATACCTTGCTCTTCATTAAAAAACCAGGCATTATTAAGCGAGCCATTAATAATTCCACTCATACGCTTAACGAAAGGGTTTGTACCATCACTGGTGAAATTCGCACCACCAGAGCTTACAAAGTCAACTTGTCCTGAAGACCGTGTAAAAATGCTATTGGCAGGATATTTAGAGTCACTATAAAACTCTGTCCAACTTTCTCCACTGTCTGTAGTTTTAGATATAACACCACTATTGTCATATCTATATCCTGTAGTTTCAGAGCTAAAATGTAGTTTTATTGAAAACCAGTCCATATTTGAGACATTCACAGGAGTACTCCATGTTTCTCCTGCATCAGTTGTATACGAAATTCTATTAATTGATGCGACATAAGCTACTTTATCATTTACAGCGAATACGGCTCTACCTTGCCCAAGTCCATCAATATCAACATCTGTCCAGGTTAACCCACCATCATCGGTTATTGCTAATGAGGAGCTACCCATACTCGCATAAGTAGCAATACCCTCAGACTCATTAAAAAATTGAGTTTTGTAAAAACCTTTGCTTATATCTAAATTATTCCATGTATTTCCCCCATCGGTTGTTTTATAAAAGTTATTACTTCCTGCAGTAACAAAATATGCTGTATTATTTGCGTTAAAATCAGGTGGAAAGTGAACATCATTAAATGCACCTATACCATCAGGCCCAAGTATTTTATTCCATGTATCACCCCCATCTGTGCTTTTAAGTATTGCTGTTCGATTATTTGAACCGATTTGAATAGTACCAAAAAGAAAGCCTATATTGCTATCTGTGAAGACAATTTTTTTAAAATTATAGTAGTGCCCAATATCATATGCTGTCCAGTTAAACCCGCCATCAGTGGTTTTCAAGAATGCTCCACCGGAGCCCACGGCAAAGCCCGTATTGTCATCAATATAGTGAATTGATTCGAGTATCGCATTATAGTTGCTATTACCAACCTCAAACCAGCCATCATCAAGAGGTTCAGCATTTATAAAAGATGGCAGTACGGCAAAAATAATAATTATAAGTTTTGTTTTCATTGCTAATTTTGATTTTAAAAAAGTGAAACTCTGCATAATTCTTTTAAGACACAGAGCTTCACCTTTAATTGATTAAAAGAATATTATTTATTTATAAAAATTCTCCTGTTAATAACTCCATTATCAGAGCTTATTTTTAAAATATATACACCATTTTCAAGACTTGAAACATCAATAGTTGTTATTTCAGATTGATCTTCCACATACTTTATTTTTGCTCCGGTAATTGAGAATATCTCAAATGAACTATTGTTTGTAAGCCCTATTATGTTAATATAATTTTTAGCTGGATTTGGATAAACAAGTATATCTTTCTTCGACAAATTATTTATATGAGTTTCATCTTGAGTTGTAGTAACCTCAATAATATTTGAGAACCCGGATTGACCATCACTACTATATGCTCTAAGTCTATATTGATAGTTATTCCCGGGTTCTAAACCTGAAATATTATGTGATAAACCTAAAACATCCCTTCCATTATATCCATCAAGATGCGTGTTAAAATAATCTTCAGAGACGAACAACAAGTATCCGTCAGCATCACTCACAGCCGACCAATTTGCAACAAATCCGGTTTGAGTTATTCCTGTAGCATCTAAAGCTGTTGGAGCATCCGGAGGATTAACTGAAAGGGTCGTAACTTCAATTATATTTGAATAATCTGAGCATCCGGAATCATTACAAGCTCTAACTCTATACTCATAATCTGTACCTGATTCTAAACCCTCTACGTTATGAGTTGAATCCCACCAAACGGGAATAGTGTTATGGGTATCAAACTCGTCACTTGATATGTCAAGTCTATAAAATATTCCATAGTCCGGTTCTTCCCATATTGCAACAAATCCTTGCTCAGTAACATTTTCTGCGCTAAGTGCAAGCGGAGTAACAGGGATACTAGGCATAGGAGTTGTTGTAACATTAATAGTATTAGAAAATGATGATTCTAAACCATTAGCTACAGAAGTAATTCTGTATTGATAATCTGTTGCAGGACTTGATTCATCAAAAAAGTAGTTGAGATAATCAAATGGATTATGATCACCATACGTCACCATACCATCAAAATCCTCTAAATGACTTGAGAAATCGTCTACAGATATATATATTTTATAATGGTCAACATCCTCCACTTCTTCCCAGTTAATTACAAACCATAATGCAGATACTTTTGTTGCTTCTAGAGCAACAGGAGGGTTAGGAGTATTTTCAGGCATTGTTGTAACCATAACTTGATTTGACAAAGGAGATGTTTCACCATCTGCTAATGCACCTACATCATAATAATAAACTGATTCGGGATCTAATCCTGTTATTATCATACTGGTGTCACTAGTTTCCACCCCATAAAACCCGGGAACAGGTTCTGAATCAGAGTCTATAATGTACAAGTCATAAGAAATGGCATTGGTAACACTAGACCAATTAGCAGTAAAGTGATCTGCTCCAATAAAAGCTGCCTCATAAGCAACAGGAGCAGGAAATATGGTTGTAACTGTCTGGCTAGAAGTTAAAGTTGACTCATTAACTCCATCAAAATCCTTGGCTTTTATTCTAATGGAATATTCGGTCAGAGGATCTAAACTAGTTACTGTATGGCTACTGGTTCCAAACCTATAAAGACCTTCATAGAAAGTCTCAAGTGTTTCAAAATTATCTTTAGATATAAGAATTTGATAACCAACATTGCCGCCCGCTACTTCAGTCCAAGATAAATCAAAACCATAGCCTGTAATATTTGTTATTGGGTTCAAATCAGGAGGTGGTATATTTGGATTATTGGTCTCAACTGTAATTAAATTAGATAAATCAGAGGGCTCATCATCTTGATTATATGCTCTAATCCAATATTCATACTCATGACCGGGATCAAGATTAAATACCCATACATTGGTTGAGGTTACAACCCTGCCATTATAAAGCGGAAGAAATGAAGCAAAGCCGGGATTATCAGTTACCCAAATTCTATAATATGCTGCCCCTGAAACCTCATCCCAGGTAGCACGGAATTCATTTACAAATACAAATTCCGGCTCGTTTAAAACAGGCGCATCAAGACTCTTCTCTGCATATGTGTTTGCTGCAGCAAATAACATTAGAAATGCATAAATTAATGATTTTTTTAATTTGTTTTTCATGACAATTAATTTTTAAGTTAATAATTTTTGTTAATTATTGATTATTGATTTTTAATTATTTTAAAATTTTCCGAATAGTTTTCTGCTTTGATATTCAAAATATAAATCCCATTTTTAAAATTTTCAGTATAAATAATAAAATTCTTATCTATGGGGTTGTTCCATTCAGAACTAAAAACTAAGCGTCCTTGAATATCATATATTTGAATTTTTGCTTCGTTGCCATCATTTAAGTTTCTTGCTATATTTATATGACTATTAAATGGGTTAGGAGAAATCACAAATTCATAATTTGATTGATTTATTCTTTCAGAATTGCCGGTATTATCATCATCGTCGTCGTCATCTCCATTATCATCATCGTCATCGTCTCCATTATCGTCGTCATCTCCGTCGTCATCATCATCTCCATCGTCATCATCGTCATCTCCATTTCCATTTCCATCATCATCTTCATCAATAGGATGTTCATCCGGGCCGGTATAATTTCTGAGTATGGTTCTTGTTCGTCCAACTGCTATCACGGTGTTTTCATCTCTAACTGCTAAACCGTATAAATCTGAATATTCTGACAAAAGCGTGAAGTCCCATGTTTCGCCGCCATCATTTGTGCTGAAAACAAATCCATTATGGCCAACCATATAGCCATCCTGCTCGGAGTAAAAAGCAACATCATGTACCCTGTTGCTGTAAGGGGCTACTGATAAGTTTATCCACTCCCAATCTTCTCCTG
>PWLF01000248.1 GCA_003559475.1 Bacteroidales bacterium | reverse complement strand
GGAGCAGGAACTCATATCAAAGGAGAAATAAAATCAACCGGAGACATTCGTATTGACGGTACACTTGAAGGTCCTGTAACATCAAAAGGAAAAATTATTGTAGGCAATACAGGTAGCGTTCAAGGTGAAATCAATTGCAAGAATGCTGATTTTTTTGGAAAAGTAGATGCTAAAGTTAAAGTTGAAGAACTTCTTTCTTTGAAGTCCACAGCTAAACTTAAAGGAGAAATTACCACCGATAAATTAGCTATTGAACCTGGAGCTATTTTCTCAGGAACCTGCAATATGGATAACAGCAAAATCAACAAAGAGTCCGCTTATTCAGCGCCTTTAAAAAACAAAACTGAAACAAAGTAATTGACATAATAAAATTTTAAATGACTTTTAAGAAATATTTAATAAAATTAATATTGCTAACTTGCATAACGTTTTTATTATGTCTTTTATATTCATACTATGCTCCTGAAGAATTTATTTCAGATTTTTTATTCTTTTTCCCTGCATTTTTCCTGATTATCACATTATCAGGAAAGCTACTGCTTGATTATTTTCATAAAAAAAGAAGCAAATGGTATAATTATTCGCTTTTAGGAATACGAGCTATTAAGTTTGTTATTTTTATCATTTTTATTTTGATATATTCTTTTTATAACAGAGAAGATGCAGTTAATTTTATAATTACTTTTTTTATTTTTTATTTAGTGTTTACTTATTTCGACGTAAAGAACACTTATTATGTTTTACAAAACAGTAATTAATATTTTATTTTTTTTACAACAAAAAAAAGTGTTAAAAAAGGATAAAGTTGAAAAAAAAATTAATCATTTATTTAAATGATATTGAAATATTTCATAAATTGCACTTCGAAATATTAATAAAAAATAATATTTAAATAAATAAAAGCTTGATATGGCAAGCAATATGAGATTATTTTTTTTAATTGTTTTAATAGTATTTTCAAGTTTCAGCAACTATAGTTTTTCTGAAAATACTATAAGTAATAATAAAGCAGAAAAAGAAACAGCTTTTGATGCCGGAAAATTAATAATCGGGCATGTACTTGATGCTTATGAGTGGAAAATTGCAGAATTAGGAGACACTTATTTATATATTCCTCTGCCGGTCATATTATATTATGATGGAAACTGGCATTTATTCCTTTCAAGCAAATTCCAAAAATATGAAAGCTATAAAGGATTTGGAATAGCAAAAGATGGACCAAAAAAAGGAAAGATAATCCGAGTTTTGGGTGACGGCGTTACTGAAGACCCAAAAGCTGGGACATTAATTGATTTATCAATCACAAAAGTTGTTTTTTCTATTTTTATAAACTCTATATTATTATGCATAATATTTATTAGTATTGCAAAAGCATATAAGCGTAGAGGAAGCAGTCAGGCTCCATCAGGATTACAATCATTCATAGAGCCGATTATTCAGTTCGTTACTGTTGACATAGCAAAATCAGCAATAGGAGAAGAAAAGTATGAAAGATTTGTACCCTATTTGCTTACTTTGTTTTTCTTTATATTCTTTAATAACTTGATGGGTTTAATACCTTTTTTCCCGGGGGGTGCAAATGTAACAGGAAATATTGCCGTTACTTTTACACTTGCATTTTTTACTTTTATTGTTACACAAATCCTCTCAAATAAAGGTCACTGGCAACATATTTTCAATACGCCTGGTGTCCCTGTTTTTCTTAAAATACCAATACCTTTAATGCCAATAATTGAGTTAATAGGTTTATTTATTAAACCTTTTGTATTAATGGTCAGGTTATTTGCAAATATTACTGCAGGTCATATGATAATTAAAGGATTTCTATCACTAATATTTGTACTGGGAAGTGTAGCAACTGTTATGGGAGTAGCAATATCTCCCATAACACTTATATTTTTGATATTTATGAATTTTTTAGAATTACTTGTAGCTTTTATACAATCATATATTTTTACTTTTTTTAGTGCTATGTTTTTTGGAATGGCTGTTCCGGATGAACATCACTAATATTTAATCACTTGAAAACATAATAATAAATTTGAATTGTTTAACTTAACTTTTTTAATTATGGTAAATTTAATGGTTTTACTGGAGATGACTTTTGAGATTGCTCAACAATGGAGTAAATTAGGCGCTGCTTTTGCTGCTGCCATTGCTGTTTATGCTGCAGCATTTGGTATAAGTAAAATTGGTGTTCGCGCACTAGAATCAATAGCACGCCAACCTGAAGCTGCTAACGATGTTCGTTCATCAATGATTGTTTCTGCAGCTCTTATTGAGGGGGTTACATTCTTTGCAATAGTTGTTTGCTTACTTGTACTTTTTGTATAGTATTTACATAAACTATATTTCTTAATGAACGCATAATTTTTTTATAATATGCGTTCATTAGAAATATTTTTATAATAATTTAAAAATAGTTATTGCTATAAGTTTACCTAGTATGATATTTAATAAACAGGTATAATTTAAACAATAATTATAATTTTTTTAACAGCAAAATAATTATATTATGGAACTTATAAATCCTGGAATAGGAGTCATTTTTTGGATGACGCTTTCTTTTGGAATTGTTTTGTTTATACTAACAAAATTTGCATGGAAACCTATACATAGCGCTATTAGAGAGCGAGAAAATCGCATTGAAGAATCGTTGAAAAATGCAGAAAAAGTAGAAAAAGAAATTGCTTCTATTAATGAGACTAAAGATAGAATTATTTCTGAGACTAATCAGGAAAAAATCGATATATTAGAAGACGCTAAAAAAGAAAAAGAAAGGATTATTCAAGAAGCTAAAAATGAAGCTGTTAAAGAAGGACAAAACCTTATAGATGACGCTAAAAAGGCTATAGAAAACGAAAAAAGAAAAGCCAGAAAACAAATACAACAAGAAATTGCAGGATTGTCAATAGATATGGCTGAAAAAATATTGGTAACGGAATTATCTGATAAAGATAAGCATAAGAAGTTTGTTTTGGATAATCTTGAAAATGTCAGTTTAAATTAATTTTTGAATTCTTTTTATTAAGAAAAGGCTTAATGTAGGTATATAAATGAGAAATCTAAAAATTGCAAGTCGATATGCTAAAGCACTATTGTCTTTAGCTGAAGAGAACAAAATTATTTATGATGCTTATGAAAGCATGAGTATTATCCTTGATGTTTTTAGCAAGCATAAAGACTTGAAGCTTATTCTTAATAGCCCAATAGTTAGAGAATCTAAAAAAATTAATATAATTAATAGCATATTTAAAGACAAGATTAATGAAACCATATTAAAATATTTATTAATTATAACAAAGAAAAAACGAGCTTTCCTTATAGAGCCAATAGCTTCAGAGTATAAAAGGCTACACAAAATAAAATTAAATATTGAAACAGTTAAAGTTATAACTGCTCATGGCATTGATGACGATATAAGAAAAAAAGTATTACAAGTATCAAAAAGAATAACTGATAAAAATATAGAATTTGAAAGCATTACAGACCCATCAATTATTGGTGGTTTTATTTTAAAAATTGGCGATTTCTTATATGATGCCAGCATAAAACGTTCGCTGGCAAATATGAGAAAAAAACTTTCAGATTCAATCACATAAAAAATTATTAAATAACAAATAAAATTTTAATTATGGCTGGAATTAAACCCTCTGAAATATCTGCAATTCTTAGACAAGAAATGGCAGGATTCCAATCCGATACAGAATTTGAAGAGTCAGGAACAGTATTACAAATCGGTGACGGTATAGCTAGGATTTACGGGTTAAACAGTGCTAAAGCGGGGGAATTAGTATCTTTTGATGATGAAGGATTAAAAGGAGTTGTTCTTAACTTAGAGGAAGACAATGTCGGTGTAGTTCTTTTAGGTGATCCTGTTAATGTTAAAGAAGGAGATATTGTAAAACGCACTAAAACAATAGCTTCTATTAAAGCCGGGGAAGGTTTATTAGGGAGAGTAATTGACACTTTAGGAGTTCCTCGTGACGGGAAAGGACCTATTGAAGGAGAACTATTTGAAATGCCTCTTGAAAGAAAAGCTCCGGGTGTTATTTTTCGTCAACCTGTAAACGAACCTTTACAAACCGGAATAAAGGCTATTGATTCTATGATACCTATAGGTAGAGGGCAAAGAGAATTAATTATCGGAGACAGGCAAACAGGTAAAACTGCTATAGCTATTGATACAATTATTAACCAGAAGGAATTTTATGAAAAAGGAGAGCCTGTTTATTGTATTTATGTAGCTGTAGGACAAAAGGGTTCAACCGTTGCAGGTATTGTTAACACATTAGAAAAGCATGGAGCAATGCCATACACAACAATCATTTCAGCTACAGCAAGCGACCCTGCTGCAATGCAATTTTTTGCACCACTTGCAGGAACTGCTTTAGCCGAATACTTTAGAGATACAGGTCGATCAGCTTTAGTTGTTTTTGATGACTTGTCAAAACAAGCTGTATCATATAGGGAAGTTTCATTGTTGCTTAGAAGACCACCGGGAAGAGAAGCATATCCCGGAGATGTTTTCTATCTGCATTCACGACTACTAGAAAGAGCAGCAAAAATTATTTCCTCTGATGAAGTTGCAAAACAAATGAATGATATACCCGAATCTATTAAGGATAAGATTAAAGGAGGAGGCTCTCTTACAGCTTTACCTATGATTGAAACACAAGCTGGTGACGTTTCTTCATACATCCCAACAAATGTTATCTCTATTACAGACGGCCAAATATTTCTTGAATCTTCTCTATTTAATGCAGGGATTAGACCGGCTATTAACGTAGGGATATCAGTATCTAGAGTTGGAGGAAATGCTCAAATAAAATCAATGAAAAAAATTGCTGGAACATTAAAGCTTGACCAAGCTCAATATAGAGAACTTGAAGCATTTTCAAAATTCGGATCAGACCTTGATGCAAGCACTAAAAACGTTCTTGATAAAGGGGCAAGAAATGTTGAAATTCTTAAACAAGGACAATACTCCCCAATGGTAGTTGAACATCAAATTGCAATTATATACTGTGGTGCAAAAGGACTTCTAAAAAAATTGCCTTTAAATAAAGTTAAAGATTTTGAAGTTGAATACATAAATTATCTGGAAACTAATCATAAAGATACTTTGAATAAGCTTAAAGAAGGAGAATATAATGATGATATAGAAAAAGTGCTTATAGACACTACTGAAAAAATTGCTTCAAAATATATAAAAACAGAAGAAGAGCAAACAAAAGAAAACGAATAGAAATCATAAATTAAAATTTTGATATAACTGAATAATATTATATAAATATGTCAAATCTAAGGGAAGTAAGAACTAGAATAACATCTATAAAATCAACAAGGCAAATTACCAGTGCCATGAAGATGGTATCTGCTTCCAAGTTAAGAAAAGCTCAAACTGCTATTGAAAAACTAAGGTATTATACTAATCACTTTAAAGAAATACTTAATGATTTGGCAAAAACAGTTTCTATTTCACAAGATAATAAATATACAATAAAAAAAGATGGAAATAAAGCGTTAGTGGTTATATGCTCTTCAAACAAAGGACTTTGCGGACCATACAACTACTATATTTTAAGAAAGGCTGTGACTCATATTAATTATCTTGTTGATAATGGACACGAGGTATCCTTATACCTAATAGGGAAAAAAGCACATGAATTTTTTAAAAAACGTGAATTTGAAATATTAAAAGTTGATGAAGAACTTAACGAAAATCTAACTTTCGAAAACACACAAAAATTTGCAGAATTATTAAAAAATTATTTTACAAACAATGAATTTGTTAGAATTGATGCAGTATATAACAAATTTAAAAATGCTGTAGTTCAAGAACCTAATGCAACAAAAATTTTACCGGTTGATTTTAATGATGATGCAAATAAAGATAAAGAAAACGACACTTTCAAACCAGATAGAGAGCATTTGAAGCACGAGCTGGAGCCTTCATCAACTGATATTATTGACTTCGTAATACCAAAATATATTGATAATGAGGTATATAGAATACTACTTGACGCTTATGCAAGTGAACAAGGTGCAAGAATGACTGCTATGCACCAAGCTACAGAAAATGCAAGCGACTTGATAAGCAACCTTACATTGCAATACAACAAAGCAAGACAAGCAACAATAACAAAAGAACTTGTTGAAATAGTATCAGGAGCTGAAGCCTTGAAATAATTCTTAATCTTTTTTTACTATTTTTGCAATAAATTAAAATCAATTATAAATTTTAAAAATAAGAATATTATGTTATCGAAAAACATTCTCAATGCATTAAATAATCAAATAGTTAAAGAGGGCGATGCAGCCCAAATTTATCTTGCAATGGCATCATGGGCTGAAAAAGAAGGCTATGATGGTATAGCTGAATGGTTTTATGCTCAGCACCTCGAAGAAATAGAACACATGCTGAAAATTATAAAGTATGTTAATGAAAGAGGAGAACATGGAATTGTTCCAAAAATAGAACAGCCACCAAGTGATTTTAAAAGTGTTTATAGCCTGTTTTAAGGAGCACTTGAACATGAACAAATGGTAACAAAGTCAATTAATGATATCGTTGAGCTTTGCCTTAAAGAAAAAGACTATACAACATATAACTGGATTCAATGGTTTGTTGAAGAACAACTTGAAGAAGAATCTTCTGTAAACTCTATTCTTGATAAATTAAATATGATTGGTGATAAGAATCTTTATGTATTCGACCGCGATATTATGAGAATGCGTGGTGAGCACTAAGCATATCGAATCTTTAAGAATTTGAAATTAAGAAACAAACTCCTAAAGGGTTTTGCAAGTCCTTTGGGAGTTTCTAATCTAAATATTAAAAAAAAGTTTATTAAATAAAATTATTCAAATGAAACCATTAGGAATTAATCACTACCTTGAAGCTGCTAAACGCTCAGCTGAGTGGCATAAAAATTATATAAGCCAAATGAAAAAATGCCGATTTGATACTATTTCTGTACATGGCATTTATTCTATGCAAGAAGCTCTTGACTTTAATCAAGGTTCAATAATAGAACCTATTTATATGTCAACATCTCAAAGCTATCGTGATTCTGACGAGATGGAAGCAGCACTGAGTTATCAAATACCAACTTGGTGTTACTCAAGAATAGCTAATCCAACAATATATTACTTAGAAGGAGTATTGGCTTTACTTGAAACTTATGGCAGTGACGTAGATGCATCATGCATAGCAACATCATCAGGCATGGCAGCTATTCAAACTGCTGTTGATCCGTTTCTCTTGCCTGACCCAAAGAATCCATCGAAGCCAATTAATTTTGTTGCTACCACAAAGGTTTATGGTGGCACATTTCAGCAATTTGCCATTAGAAAAAATGAAGAAAGACATATAGAGTGGCGAAAAGTGATTAACTCAAATGACATTAATGAATGGGAAAATTTGATTGACGAAAACACCAGATTTTTATATGGAGAAATGCCAAGTAACCCGGGGCAAGCTTTTTTTAACCTTAAAAAAGTAATAGAACTTGGAAATAAATATGGTATTCCGGTAATTATTGATTCTACAGTTGCTACTCCGGCATTAATGCGCCCTTTAGCTCTTGGAGCCGATATTGTTGTACAATCTGTTTCAAAAACTTTACTAACTAGCGGATTGGGAATTGCCGGTGCTGTCATAGCAAAGAAGAATTTGACATCAAATATTGATAATCCTGAGATGAAAGCTGACTTTTGCATGTATTCTAAGCAGTTACCTAACAGAGATAATGGACCAAACTTATCTCCTATGCATGCAATTTTAGCACTTAATGATATTCGCACATTACGTTCAAGGGTTGATTTACAAAGTCGTTCAACAATGACCGTTGCAAAATTTCTATCAGAACACAAGCATATTGAAAAAGTTGAATATCTTGGTCTTGAATCTCATCCACTACATAAAATTGCATCAGATTATTTATGGCTGGTTGATTCTGAGTATGACGAGCAGTATGGTAAAAAAATAAACAGATATGGCCACCTGATGTCTTTTAATGTTAAGGGAGGTGCTCAAGCAGCTCGCAATGTATTTGATGCTATGCAACGTATATGGCGTGCTACAGATCTTGGCAGGATTAAGTCTGTTGCAACTATACCTGCTATTTCTACACATTCACAGCAAGGTGAAGAAGGCAGAAAACTTGCTGATATTCCACCAAACCTTATTAGACTATGTGTTGGAGCTGAACATCCGGACGATATAATTGCAGATCTGGATCAAGCATTATCAGTTTTAGATGGTAAAAAAGTAATTTTTACATCTCCCGAATATTCAGCAGGAGGTGCTTCTTCAGCAACATTAAGAAAATAAATTATGAAGAATACTATTCTATATTACTCGACGAATCATAAATCACCACCCCTACCCTTTGATGAGGCATTGTTAAGAGGACAAGCGCCTGACAAAGGGCTGTATATGCCCGAAAGAATTCCTCAAATCCCTGAGAGCGTAATTGTTGAAATGAAAAACATGAAGTATCATGAAATTGCATCAATAGTTACAGGAAATCTTATAAAAGGAGCTATAGAAAAAAAGGAACTTGAAGCAATGGCTCAAGAAGCATACAATTATGAGGTGCCACTTGAACATGTAACCTCCAAAAAGTATATTATGCGACTTGATCAAGGTCCAACAGCATCTTTTAAAGATTTCGCAGGACGAATGATGGGAAAGTGGATGAATCATTATCTTAATAAAATAAACCGCAAACTTTTAATACTTACCGCAACTTCAGGAGATACTGGAAGTGCAATAGCCAACGCATTTTATGGATTTGATAATATTGAGGTTGTAATTCTTTTCCCTGTCGATGAAGTAACCGCACGACAGCGTAAACAAATGACTACTCTCGGCAAAAATATACGAATAATTGGATTGAATTCTAAATTTGATGATTGCCAAGCACTTGTAAAAAATGCTTTTGCAGACTCTGATCTTAATTATCTTAACCTTTCATCTGCTAATTCAATTAACATAGGGAGATTAATCCCTCAAACTGTATATTATTTTTACGCTTATGCTAAACTTAGCGATAAACCGGGTAAAGAAAAAATTATTTTTTCAATTCCATCGGGGAACTTTGGAAATATGATGGGTGGAATGTTAGCAATGAAAATGGGGTTACCTGTAGAAAAATTTATTATATCTACTAACGAAAATGACGAATTTCCTGCTTTTCTTAATACCGGAAATTACAAAAAGATATCTCCATCAAAAAATTGTATTTCCAGCGCCATGAATGTTGGGCACCCCAGTAATCTCGCAAGACTTGTTGATCTTTATAATGGAAATATGGATGAAACCGGAAAAATTCATAAACTCCCGGATATGGAAGAAATGAGAAAAAACATTTTCTCTGTAAGTGTTTCAGATAATAAAACAGAAAGCACCATAAAAGACGCATGGAAAAAATACAAGTTATTACTTGAACCGCATGGTGCAGTGAGCTGGAATGGTATTGAACAGTTCCTAAAAGAAAATCCTGAATATAACAATGATAATAATTTGTTTGTCTCTTTGGAAACAGCACATCCGGCAAAGTT
>PWLF01000029.1 GCA_003559475.1 Bacteroidales bacterium | reverse complement strand
TTTAAAATTCTTTTTTTTGCTAATTATATTAAACAAAGACATTTTTTCCTTTTATTTTCAACGTATTACTATCTATTTATTCTTTCAATTTACATTAAATTACTGATTAATTTTTTTCAACAGCATATTTTTCTTTAAACCAATTATAAGTAATTTTCAATCCTTCGTTAATATTGATACAAGGTTCATATCCGATTATTTTTTTTTGTCATTGAAATATCAGCCAAAGAGTGTTTTATATCGCCTTTGCGTTCATCTTTATAAACCGGCTTAATGCTTGCACCATCAATAGAGCATATAATTTGAAAAAGATCATTTACAGTTGTTTTCTCCCCTAGCGCCACATTAAAAACTTTCCCTAAAGCTGCGTTGTTATTTACAAACAAAGCTTTAATATTAGCTTCAACAGCATTTTCAACAAAAGTAAAGTCTCTCGACTGTTTTCCATCACCGAATATATCAGGGTTAGTCTTATTCAATACCGAAAAAATAAACAAAGGTATTGCAGCTGCATAAGCTCCGGAGGGGCTTTGCCTTGGACCAAATATATTAAAGTATCTTAATCCGATGACTTCTAATCCGTAATTTTTGTAAAAAACATCTGCATAAAGTTCATTTATCCTTTTGCTGACAGCATAAGGAGACAAAGGATTTCCAATAACTTTTTCCGTTTTAGGCAAATCAGGGCTGTCACCATAAACGCTTGAAGAGCTGGCATAAATAAATCTTTTCACATTAGATTCCTTTGCAGCATTGATCATATTCAAAAACCCGGTCACATTAGCTTTATTAGTATCTAACGGATATTTTATTGAACGAGGAACTGACCCTAATGCAGCTTGATGCAAAATATAATCAACACCCCTGCATACTTCTAAGCATGTATCAAAACAACTAATATCTCCTTCAACAAACTCAAAATTATCATTATTCTTAAACAAATCAACATTATCTTGAAAACCGGTTGATAAATTATCAAGAACAATAACTTTTCCGGCATTATATTTTAATAGGTATTCTACTAGATGAGAACCTACAAAACCTGCTCCACCTGTAACCAAAAACTTTAATTTACTAATATCTTTATTATGAAAAGGTTTATCATACATAATTTCTTTATCTTTTAATGTATTGTTTTTCGTAATATTTTTGATAGTCTCCTGAGGTAACATTTTCCAACCATTCTTCATTTGAAAGATACCAGTCTATTGTTTTCTCAAGACCATTTTTAAAATCATATTCCGGTTTCCATTGAAGCTCTTTTTTAATTTTTGAAGCATCTATGGCATATCTTTTATCGTGACCTGCTCTGTCTTTAACGAAAGTGATAAGTTTTTCCGATTCACCTTCATCTCTTTGAAGTTTTTTATCCGTGATCTGACATAAAGTTCTAATAAGGTCTATATTTTTCCATTCATTATCTCCTCCCACATTATAAGTTTCGCCGGCTTTGCCTTTATGACAAATAACATCAATAGCCTTAGCGTGGTCTCCAACATAAAGCCAATCTCTTACATTATCTCCTTTACCATAAACAGGCAAAGGTTTTTTATTTATGATATTATTTATAAAAAGCGGTATAAGTTTTTCAGGAAATTGATTAGGACCATAATTATTTGAGCAGTTTGATATAACAACAGGCAAACCATAAGTATTATAATAAGCTCTTACAAAGTGATCACTTGCAGCTTTAGAAGCCGAATAAGGACTTTTGGGGTCATACGGTGTTTCTTCCGTAAAATACCCACTATCTCCCAAAGAGCCATATACCTCATCAGTGCTGACATGAAAAAAAAGCTTATCTGAAAAATCTTTTTGCCATACTTTCATAGCAGCATTTAAAAGATTAACCGTCCCTATAACATTTGTTTGAACAAACTGTAAAGGATTTGAAATAGACCTGTCAACATGTGATTCTGCTGCTAAATGAATAACTTTATCAAACTTTTCTTTTTCGAACAGGTTAAAAATAAAATCTTCATCAACAATATCTCCTTTTACAAAGTGATAATTTTTTAAATTTTCAACATCTTTAAGATTTTCCAAATTACCTGCATAAGTAAGACTATCAAGATTAAATATTTTATAATCCTGATACTTTTTCAAAAAATGTCTGACTACGTGTGAACCGATAAATCCGGCTCCTCCAGTTATTAAAATTTTTGACATAATAATTTATATAAAAACTGATTATCTATCAAATTTTAACTTTCCCTTCTTTAAGCTTTTTTTCCCATACCCATGCCGACAACAGCATGTCATTTAAATCTCTTTCTGCTTTCCACTCCAGCTCCTCATTAGCTTTTTGAGTGTCAGCCCATACAGCAGGCACATCCCCGGGTCTTCTTTGAGCTATTTTATATGGAAGTTTCTTTTCTGAAACTTTTTCAAAAGCTCTGATTATTTCAAATACACTATTTCCTATACCTTTGCCTAGATTAAAAATCTCGTAATCCTCTTTTTGTTTGCCCTCCAGCATTCTTTCAACAGCAACCACATGTGCTTTTGCGAGATCTTCAACATGTATGTAGTCTCTTATACATGTTCCATCAGGAGTGGGATAATCATCTCCAAACACTTTAAGAGTATCTCTTTTGCCAATAGCTGTTTGAGTAATGAACGGTACTAAATTATTTGGCACTCCAAGAGGCAGTTCGCCAATCAAGCCACTATTATGAGCACCAACAGGATTAAAATATCTTAAACTAATACCTTTAAGAAAGGTAGAATTTACATTATCTTTTATAATATTTTCACAAACCTGCTTAGTGCTTCCATAAGGCGAAATTGGAGGTTTAACCGGAGCTTTTTCATCAATGGGTAAATTATCGGGATTTCCATAAACAGTACATGACGAAGAAAAAACCAGATTACTGGTATTATAATTCAGCATACCATTTATCAAGTTCATCAAAGAAAGCAGATTATTTTGATAATATTTCATTGGGAAATCCATAGACTCGCCAACTGCTTTATATGCAGCAAAATGTATTACACCCGACAATTCCGGATTCTTTCTAAAAAAATCAAAAACTAGCTCTTTCTCTTTTAAATCAATATTAGCAAATTCCGGAGCTTTACCGGTTATCTTTTCTATTTGAGTAAGAATTTCAATTTTTGAGTTACTTAAATTATCAATAACAACAACATCAAAACCTTTATTTTGCAACTCTACAACAGTGTGAGAGCCTATATAACCTGTTCCGCCTGTTACTAAAATTTTATTTGACATTCTGCAAACATTCAGATTTATAAAAATATTTATAAAATATGTTGTTGTAAATTATAAGCTCCAGTATGATAACTCTTTAATTTTTCCTTTATAAACGCCTTTCACATCCACAAATATTCCATTTTTACTATCAGCTAAAAGCGATTTAAAGTAACTTTCGTTAAAATCCAAAAACTCATTATGATTAACAGCAACAACTACCGAATCATAATTATTGTCAGGTTTTTCTTTTAATACAAAGCCATATTCATCTTCAACCTCTTTTTTATTAGCCCATGGGTCAACAATATCAACATTTACACCAAAAGACTTCAACTCATTGATAAGGTCTGCTACTTTGGAGTTTCTCACATCACTAACATTCTCTTTAAAAGTAACTCCAAAAACCAAAACTTTTGAATTTAAAACATTTCTTCCTTTTGAAATAAGTTTTTTAACTAATTGCTTGGCTATATATAAACCCATAGAGTCATTAACAAATCTTCCTGAATTAATAACTTGAGGATGATATCTAAACTCTTTGGCTTTATAAACGAGATAATAAGGGTCAACTCCGATACAATGCCCCCCAACTAAACCGGGATAGAAATTCAAAAAGTTCCATTTAGTATTAGCCGCTTCTAAAACATCATAAGTATTTATACCCATTCTATTGAATATCATTGATAATTCATTCATCAGAGCAATATTAACATCTCTTTGAGTATTTTCGATAATTTTTGCAGCTTCAGCTACTTTAATTGAAGGAGCTCTATGCACACCTGCTTTAACTATCAATTCGTAAGTTTTTGCTATATTTTCCAATGCAATATCATCGCACCCTGACGCAACTTTTACAATAGAAGTGATAGTATTATTCTTATCGCCGGGGTTTATTCTTTCCGGGGAGTATCCTACTTTAAAGTCTTTTCCTGCTTTAAGACCTGACATTTCCTCAAGAATGGGCACGCAATCTTCTTCTGTACATCCGGGATAAACGGTTGATTCATAAACAACGTAATCCCCTTTTTTTAAGGCTTTTCCAACAGCTTTGGATGAAGATCGAAGAGGCTCTAAATTCGGCAAATTATGCTTATTAATCGGTGTTGGCACACCAATTATATGAAAATTAGCTTTACTTAAATCTTCCTCATTTGAAGTAAAAAATATATCAGTTCCTTCAAAATCTTTCTCCTCAAGTTCTTCACTGGGGTCAATACTATTTCGCATTTTTTCTATGCGGTCTTCTTTAATATCAAAGCCAATTACTTTAATTTTTTTGGCAAATTCAAGAGCAATAGGCAACCCAACATATCCAAGCCCGATAACTGAAAGTGTTGCTTCTTTATTTACTAGTTTTTTATAAATATCCATTTGTTTTATTTTATTAATTCAGATAATTTATTACTTACTATTGTTATTAATTAACATTTGTTTATTTCTAAGATTATATATTCTTTCAATAATTTCTACAACTTTTAATCCTTCAAGAGCATTAGTAGTTATAGATGTTCTACCTTTTAATGTATCCACAACATTTTGAATAATATAAATATGATTTGCTGCACTACCTTTATATACGCCATATTCATTAGGAGGATTGCAAGGTTCAAGCTCAGGTAATTTATAATCATTAATATGGCAATACTCGACCTCGTTCATATATTGTCCACCAACTTTAACACTTCCTTTGCTTCCGGTTATTGTAATACTACTTTCCATATTTTTGTCCCATACAGCGGTAGAATAGTTAATACAGCCTACCCCCCCTTCAACAAACCTAAAATTCACCAGTCCGGAGTCTTCAAAATCCGTTAACTCTTTATGTGCAAAATCTTCAAAAACACCACTTATATCCTCAATATCTCCAAACAGCCAATACATAATATCTATAAAATGTGAAAATTGAGTAAACAATGTTCCTCCATCAAGTTGCTGCGAACCTTTCCACAATCCCGGTTTATAATATCTTTCGTCTCTGTTCCAATAGCAATTTACCTGAACTGTATAAATATCTCCTAATATATTATTACTAATAATATCTTTAAGCCAGACAGAAGGAGGAGAGTATCTGTTTTGCATAACAACGAAGATCTCTCTTTTTACCTGAAGCGATTTATATATCATTGCTTCGCAGTCGCTCTTTTTTAAAGCCATAGGTTTTTCACATACTAAATGCTTCTTTTTATCGAGGCATAATAAGCTTTGTGATGCATGACAACCATTTGGGGTACAAATACATGCTACATCAAAATCAACAGAACTTTCCAATAATTCTTCTATGGAGCTAAAAAAAGGAACTTTATATTTTTCTATATTAAGTTCCTCTTTAGCTCTAATATCACATAGTGCCGTAAGTTCTGCTTCTTTATTGGAAACTATCATTTCTGCATGCCTTTTCCCAATATGACCGCAACCAATAACTGCAAATTTAATTTTATCGTTATACTCTAAACTCATTTTAATTTAGATATTATATTATTATCTTTAATCATATATTTTTCTTTGCTTTCAGGGCAAACGGCTATACCGTTATTGTCAAACTCAAGTCTATGACCATATTCACTCATCCACCCGATTCTTTTAGCAGGATTTCCAACTATTAAAGAGTAAGGTAGCACATTTTTCGTAACAACCGCTCCGGCGCCAATAAAAGCGTATTCGCCGATTTCAATCCCACAAACAATTGTAGCATTAGCTCCTATTGTTGCACCTTTACGAACTAAAGTTTCTTCATATTTATCCCTTCTAATAACGGCACTCCTAGGGTTTGTAATATTTGTAAAAACCATAGAAGGGCCGAGAAAAACATCATCTTCACAAATAACTCCGGTGTAAATTGAAACATTATTTTGCACCTTAACATTATTGCCCAAGGTGACATTTGGTGACACGACTACATTTTGTCCAATATTGCAATTATCACCAATAACACTATCAGGCATAATGTGCGAAAAATGCCAAATCTTTGTATTTCTACCAATTATACAACCATCATCTATAACAGCTGTTTCGTGACTAAAATATTTATCTCCCATTATTTGATTCTGATGTTTTTATTAATAATTCAATCTATTCAAAAAATTCGAGTACAGATTCTATAATATAATCTTGTTGCTCTTTATCTAGTTCAGTATGCATAGGAAGAGAGATAACAATTTTACTGAGTTTTTCCGTTACCGGCAAATCTCCTTCTTTATACCTATCACTTTTATAAGCTTCTTGAATATGCATAGGAACAGGATAATATATCATTGCAGGAATATCTTTAGAAGCGAGATGCTCTTGAAGTTTATTCCTATCAATATCTTTAGTTTTTAATGTATATTGATGAAAAACATGAGTAGAAAAATCGCTTCTCTTTGGTACGATAAGTTTTTCACATTTAGAAAAAGCGTTATCATAATAATCTGCAGCTTTTCTGCGTGCTTCGGCATATTCATTAAGATGTCTGAGTTTCACTCTAAGAATAGCTGCTTGAACACTATCTAACCTTGAATTAACACCAATATAGTCATGATAGTATCTTACAGTCATACCATGATTTACGACTACTCTGATTTTTTCTGCAAGTTCATCATCATTTGTAAAAATTGCTCCTCCGTCACCATAACAGCCCAGGTTTTTGCTTGGGAAAAACGAAGTACATCCAATATTACCTATTGCGCCGGCTTTTTTTCTTGTTCCATCAGAAAATATAAAGTCAGCTCCAATAGCTTGTGCATTATCTTCAATTACTTTTAATCCATTTTGATCGGCAATTTTCATAATCTCTTCCATATTAACACACTGCCCAAACAAATGCACAGGCACTATCGCTTTGGTTTTAGGAGTTATTGCCTTACGTAGAGAATCAATATCCATGTTAAAAGTATCTTCATAAACATCCACTAAAACAGGTTTTAATCCGAGCAAAGCAATTACCTCGACTGTTGCAACAAAAGTAAATGATGTTGTTATAACTTCATCGCCGGGTTTCAAATCTGATGCCATCATAGCAACTTGCAAAGCATCTGTTCCGTTTGCACAAGGTATAACATGCTTAACACCTAAGAATTCTTCTAATTCTTTCTGGAATTCTTTAACTTCCGGTCCGTTAATAAACTGAGTTGAGCGAATGGTATTAATAACTGCATTATCAATTTCATCCTGAATTTTTTGATACTGACGCTTAAGGTCAACCATCTGAATTTTTTCCATATATAAATGCTTAATTTATTTGTTATATTTTTTTATTTATTTTCGGGTACAAAGATAAAAATAATTAACAGGTATAGTAAAAAAGTTGAATCAGTATTGTTGATTTAAATTAACTTATTATACATTTTGCAGAAAAAATAAAAACTAATTAAAAAATAAAACAACTTTTAGTTTATTTTAAAACCTGGTATGAAAGCTTATTTAATTCAACTTCGTCAATTATTGTTTTTAACTGCTGAGTATCTTGCAAATTGAAAGTAATTATTACTTTGACATAACCAACGGGAACACTTGTAGTAGAGCGTTCATGCATAATATCATGTATGCTTGCTCTGACTTTATCAAGTATATCAAGTATCATTTTCAACATCCCTGCTTTATCAGGAATCAAAACAGCTATTCGAGCTCTATATCCTTCTTCCATAGCTCCTTTATCGAGGATTTGATCAAAAATGCTCATATTAATATTGCCTCCGCTGATAACAGGAACTACAACTTTATTTTTTACCGGTAATTTTTTGTATAATACTGCTGCCATAGAAGCAACACCTGCGGGTTCTGACAAAATTTTTGCTCTTTGAAGCAATAAATAAGTGGCTCTAGCAATTTAATTATCATTTACAGTAACAATATCATCTACATACTTTTTTATAATTTCGAAATTTATATTGCCACAGGATTTTACTGCAATACCATCAGCTATGGTATTAACACAGTTTAATGTTTTAATTTTGCCGGAATCTATTGAGTTTTTGACACTCTGTGCTCCTTCAGCTTCAACTCCAATAATCCTAATTTTAGGGTTAAGTTTTTTTAGAGCTATAGCTATACCGGAAATCAACCCCCCACCTCCTATCGGAACAAATACATAATCTACATTTCTGCACTGTTCAAATACTTCAAGACCAACTGTTCCTGCTCCTGAAATAATATGAACATCATCAAAAGGATGAATAAATGTAAGGCCCGTCTTTTCAGCATAATTTTGAGCAGCTTTATAAGCATCATCAAAAGTTTTACCTTTAAGTTCAATTTCAGCACCGTATGCACGTGTAGCAACAACCTTAAGAGGAGGAGCAAATATCGGCATAAAGACTTTACTTTTAACATTAAGTTTTGATGCGGCATAAGCCACTCCCTGAGCATGATTTCCGGCTGATGCACATAAAACTCCTTTGCGTTTTTCCTCTTGACTCAAATTTAATATCTTGTAATACGCCCCTCTAGTCTTAAAAGATCCGGTTTTTTGAAGGTTCTCAAGTTTTAGATATACTTCAGAACCTGACATTTTTGAAAGAGAAGTTGACTTTTCAAGAACTGTATACTTTGCTATGCCCTTAAGTTTTGTTTGAGCTGCAATAACATCAGAAAAAACAGGAAGTTTATAATTTTTATCCATTACTTTTTAATTACAAAAATAATTTTTTTTAGTAATTTATTATTATTTTTTATTTTCACAAAATCCCGAAAAATAAATATTTAATTTAAAGTATTTAATCATAGCGGCCAAAATAAAAGTATAAGTGGCACGCTAATTAAAACAATTATAACTTCGAGTGGCAATCCGAGCTTCCAATAATCTCCGAACTTATATCCACCGGGAGCCATCACTAATGTATTGGATTGATGCCCAATTGGTGTTAAAAAAGCACACGAAGCTCCAATTGCTATAGCCATCAAAAAAGGGTCAATTGAAACACCAAGTTCATTAGCTATATTAATACCAATAGGAGCCATAAGAACAACTGTTGCTGCATTATTTATCAAATCCGACAGAAACATAGTAACAACAAGCAAAGAGGTTAGTATAACCCACGGCGGATAATGCTGACCTATTTTTAATATGTTATCGGATATAAGACCTGCTCCACCGGAAGTTTCAAAAGCAACTCCAACAGGTATCATAGCTCCAAGCAAAATAATAACAGGCCATTCAACGCTATTGTATAATTCTTTAAGCGGAAGTATTTTAAAAAGTACCATCGCTACCGCTGCAATCATAAAAGATATTTGAACCGGCAACAAGCCTGTAACAACCAGAATTATTGAAAAAGCAAAAACAGAAAGTGCAAAAAGAGTTTTTTTGGGCTTACCAATACCTATTTCCCTTTTTGCTAAAGGTAAGCATTGCATTGAACTTATTGCATCATTTATATTTATGCTTCTACCTTG
>PWLF01000012.1 GCA_003559475.1 Bacteroidales bacterium | reverse complement strand
GCTTAATTACAAAAACTAATTAGTGCTCTTTTTCATAGTTAAAAAGTTTTTAAATGCATTAATTATTGTTTTTTGGTTCTTGGTTAAGGTTAATTGGGTTTGAAGCCACCTTGTTGGGAAACTAAGGTGGCTTTTTTTTGGTTATAAATTCTTGCATCTGAATAAAACAAAATATTTATCTAATAAAAAAAGCTGCCTCATTATTGAGACAGCTTTTTTTATTAGAGCGACAAAAAACTATTACATCATGCCACCCATGCCTCCCATACCCGGTCCCATTGGTGGTTGTCCGCCACCTTCATTTCCGGATTCCTCTTTTATCTCAGCAAGGACGCACTCTGTAGTTAAGAGCATACCGGCAATTGATCCGGCATTTTCTAATGCGACGCGTGCTACTTTTGTAGGATCAATTACTCCTGCTTCATAAAGTTTTTCATACTTTTCAGTACGAGCATTAAATCCATAGTCATCTTTATTATCTTTAACTTTTTGAACAACAATTGAACCTTCAACTCCTGCATTTTCAACAATTAATCTTAAAGGTTCTTCCAGTGCTCTCTTAACAATATCAACTCCAATTCTTTGATCATCATTTTCAACATCAATATTTTCTATCGCTTTTAATGCCCTGATATAAGCAACTCCTCCACCCGGCACTATACCTTCTTCAACAGCCGCACGAGTAGCACTAAGAGCATCGTCGCATCTATCTTTCTTTTCTTTCATTTCTACTTCGCTAGCTGCACCGACATAAATAACTGCGACTCCTCCTGCTAATTTTGCAAGTCTTTCCTGAAGCTTTTCTTTATCATAGTCGGAAGTAGAGTTTTCTATTTGTGCTTTTATTTGACTAACTCTTGCCTTAATAGCTTCAGCATCACCTTTTCCGCTAACAATTGTCGTATTATCTTTATCAATAGTAACTTTTTCAGCTCTTCCAAGGTGAGACAAATCAGTATTTTCCAGTTTAAATCCCTGTTCTTCAGAAATTACTGTACCGCCTGTCAATATAGCTATATCTTCAAGCATAGCTTTTCTTCTATCACCAAAGCCCGGTGCTTTTACAGCAGCAATCTTTAATGAACCACGCAGTTTGTTAACAACTAATGTTGCTAAAGCTTCTCCATCAACATCTTCAGATATAATAAGCAATGGTTTTCCGCTTTGACCAACTTTCTCCAAAATAGGGAGAAAATCTTTCATCGTACTGATCTTCTTATCATGTATTAGAATATAAGGATCTTCATAAACCGCCTCCATTTTTTCTGTATCAGTAACAAAATAAGGAGAGATATAACCTCTGTCAAACTGCATTCCTTCAACAAGGCTAACACTAGTTTCAGTTCCTCTTGCTTCTTCAATAGTTATAACACCTTCTTTTTTAACTTTGCTCATTGCTTGTGCAATAAGTTTACCTATCGAAGAATCGTTATTTGCTGAAATAGTAGCAACTTGTTCTATTTTTTCACTAGAATCGCCTACTTCTTTTGATTGAGCTTTAAGATTTTCAACAACTTTACTAACAGCTACCTCAATACCTCTTTTTATTTCCATTGGGTTAGCACCTGCTGTAACATTTTTCAGTCCGTTATTAAAAATAGCTTGCCCCAACACAGTTGCTGTGGTAGTTCCATCACCGGCAACATCAGCAGTTTTACTGGCTACTTCTTTTACCATTTGAGCACCCATATTTTCTATAGGGTCTTCCAGTTCAATTTCTTTTGCAACAGTAACTCCATCTTTAGTCATTGATGGTGCTCCAAATTTTTTGTCAATTATTACGTTGCGTCCTTTTGGACCAAGCGTAACTTTAACTGCATTTGATAGCTTATTTACTCCCTTTTGTAACTCTTTTCGGGAATCAAAGCCAAACATTATATGTTTTGCCATATTAAAAATTTATTTTCTGGTTAAACAATTATTTAATTTATATTTTTAATTAATTATATTATTGCATAAATATCGCTTTCACGCATTATCAGATAATCTTTACCGTCAATAGTAATTTCCGTTCCGGAATATTTTCCGTAAAGAACTTTATCTCCTGTTTTTACGGTAACGGGTTCATCTTTTTTTCCATCACCGCATGCAACAACAGTTCCTTTTTGAGGTTTTTCTTTAGCTGTATCAGGAATGATTATGCCTCCAGCTGTTTTTTCTTCAGCTTGTTCAGGTTCTACCAAAACTCTGTCTGCCAAAGGTTTTATATTAACACTTGCCATATCTTAATATTTTTTAAAGTTAAACATTAACATTAATATTTTTTTACGATTTTTAATTAATCATTTTCTGTGCCAAACTAATTTTTATAATAAAACAGTGGTCAATTTTGCACAAAAACTAAAATAATAAAAAAAAATGCCAAAATGATATGACATTATGGCATTTTTTATTTTTTTCAAATACTGACAATTACTCTTCGGGTTCTTCCGGAGTAATTTGAATTGGTTGTTGTTCTTCTGCCGGTACTTCAACTGGTTCAGATGCCGGTTGTTGTTGAGCCGGAGCTTCTGCAGGAGATGAGAAATCAATAGGACCTGCATCTTCAGCAGGTATCATTCCTTGTATTTCACTTTGCTGAGCCTGTTGCTGTTCTCCTCCTCTTGGTATTACATAAGAAGATACTAAAGATAAGACCAACAAAACAATAGCCAAAGTCCATGTTGTTTTCTCAAGAAAATCCGTTGTCTTTTTAACTCCCATTACTTGATTGTTAGTTGAACCGAAAGTTGAAGATAGCCCACCACCTTTTGCATTTTGAGCTAGAACTATAAGTACTAACAATACACAAGTTATAAGTACTAACGTTGACACTAAAATATATGCTCCCATTTTTATTTATTTTTATCGTTTTTTATTTGTTCTATTTTTTTTGCAAAGTAACTACTTTTTTTTGGAAATTTCAAACTTAACTTATAATATATATTTTTTGCACGTTCAAACCGACCTTGTTTTAAATATATTTCTGCTAGTGTTTCACTAACTACATCATCTTTAAACTTAACGCTTTCCTTTGATAAATCTTTTTTATCATACTGCTTTTTTTTAATAGGACTAATACGTGGTTCCTTTTCAATAAAACAATCAATAATTTCATCCACTTTCGATTTTTTTGATGTTTTATTTATTATTTTCTTAGTTGCTATTACCGGCGTTTCTTTTTTATTTTCTTCAAAATCACTAGTTTGTTTTTCAAATTGCTTTTTTTTGTTTTCAATGACACTTAACCTTTCCCTAACAATTTTTTTTAATTCTTGCTCATTGTTATTACTACTTTTTATTTCATTTTGTTTATCAACTTGAACGGGTTTATATTGGGTTATCGGTTTTTTTTCTGAAATATCTTTATCATTGTTTTGAATACTCTCATTTTTCTTTTTATTAAACTGCTTTTTTTCGGAAATAAAATCTTGAAAATTTCTTCTATCAATAGAATAAACTGAAGCCAGGTTTACTTGTTTTTCAAAAGAAGATTTTTTATTGTTTTGATAACACTTTGCAAGCATTATTTGTATAGTTTGGCAATACGGGTATTTTTCGCATAACTCTTCCATTACGTTGGTTGTTTCATCTTCAACGTTATATGGATCATTAATTATATTTAAGAAGTCATGATTTTGCATGTTTAACAATAATATTTAATATACCTGTTACCAATCAACGACAGACTGATTAAAAATATCTTCCACTAACTCTTCAGTAATAATGCTTATTGCTTGATCTTCTACCTGAGATAAACTTTGTCTACTGGGATAATCATAATATCTAGAAAAAGTTCTTTCAAAAGAGCTATCAGGGTCATAATAATTATCAAACACAACACTTACAGATATTGTTAATCTGTTTTGTGCGGCAACATCACCGGCTTCAACAGAAACCGGTCTTGTTGAATATTCAGAAATATATCCTTCAAAATGCAAATCTCCACCTGACTCTACTAAGTTTAAACTGGTTCTTCTAACAAAAATCTCTCTAAGCTCTTCGGTAAACCTTTGGCTTAATGTAGGTTGCACATTCCGTGCATGATTAGGGAAGTGGCTGATTGATATTGTTTCAGCTTTAGCAGGAATAGATGCTCCTGTCATTGAATAAAAGCCACAACTGACAAACAAAAAGCCTACACATGATATAAATAAAACTAATATAAATAATCTTGTATGCATGCTAATTTTTTATTTAAAATAAATTAATTTTATAATTTAACATTAAATATTTTTTCTTTACCTTGACGTAAAATTACAATATTTATTTTATCTTTTTCATTTATTTTTTTTATTGCATTAACATAAGAATGAATATCTTTAATGTAATTATCATTAATTTTTGTAATAATGTCACCTGTTTGGATACCGATATTTTGAGCGGGTTTATTGTTAGTTGTATTTTTTATTTTTAATCCTTTACCTTCAAATTTATGGTCTATATCAATCCCTAAAAAAATATCATCAGATGGTTTTATTAGGTTTTCATCAAAAGTTGTTGAAGTAAAATCAAGTTTTATTTCAATATTATCAATATATTCAATCATTTTATGTGCAAAACTCAGCACTTTAGCTTGCCCTTCAAAGTTAATTTTATCATAAGTATCGCTTGGTTTGTGATAATCGTCGTGAATACCGGTAAAGAAAAAAATTGCAGGAATTCTTTTAAAATAAAAAGCTGTATGGTCTGATCCACCAATTCCTCTTGGAATTTTTCTAATATTAAAAGATTCTGTTTTATTCTCATCAATAATATTTTCCCATTTCGAACTTGTTCCTGTGCCAATTAACATAAGGTTATTATCTTCTAACCTTCCAATCATATCAAGATTAAACATATAGTTTACCTTTTCCATGTTATATGCGTTACTCCGAGTAAAATAAAAACTTCCTAAAAGCCCTTTTTCTTCGGCAGAAAAAGTAATAAACAAATAATTATTATTGTTAAGTTCGCTGTTTTTTAAATATCTGGCAGTTTCCAACACCCCGGTTACACCACTTGCATTATCATCTGCTCCATGATGAATTTTCGGTTTACCTGAATGTTGAGATGTTGGTCCTCCATAGCCAAGATGGTCGTGGTGAGCTCCTATTATAACAGTTGTTGGAGCATTATTATCAATATACCCGGCAACATTTATTCCTTTTTTATTTTCTTTAACTACCTCAACTTCAATATTAACTTCAATATCAAAATTATTTTTCTTTAAATGTTCATAAACATCTATTTCGGCAAAAATAACGGGAATTTCTCTTTGGTTTGCAATTCTTTTTATATTTATTCGAGGATCTAAACGCAGATTTCTTGAGTTTACAAATATAATTCCTTCAGCTCCTTTTTCGATAGCTTTGTCAATCTTTTTTTCTGCAGCCTGTTTTGCAGTTATATCTAATTCTTTATACAATTTCCCGGGGAGGAAATATTCCATTACAAATATATTTCCTTCAATATTCTCATAAAATTGATAATCATTCCAACCAATATAATTATCATAAAACCCATATTCAACATAAACTACATTAGCATTAACTATTGTATTAGCTGATTGAGGCATTATAAAATAATCATCATCAAGATTATACATAACCTCTTCTATTTGTAGCGTATTATTTTCGGTATATGTTAATTTATTGGGAAAGTCAAAATACTGAAAAAAAGAATCATCAAAAAGGGGAGCTATTCCAATCTCTTGAAATTGTTTTTTAATATAATTTACAGCTTTTTTTTCTCCTTTTGTTCCGGCTTCACGACCTTCCATTTCGGCAGAAGCAAGTACAGAAACATCTTTTTGTAATCTTTCTGTTATGTTTTCATCAGAAAAATCAAAATAAATGTTTTGAGAAAAAACCGCAACCACAAATAGTATCACAAAACATCCTGATATAAAAGAGACTATTGTTGTTTTGTTCATATTAAAATATTAAAATCATCAAAAATAATTAGACATAAAAAAACAAATATAGTTTAAAAACAAAGAACGTAAAGGAGTTAAGCCTTTACGTTCTTTGATATTTTTGGATAAAGAATATCTGTGATTAAAGCCCTAATACATCGCGTCCTTGTTTAAAGACTATATCAATCGGAATTCCTTCTTCTTCAATTCTATCAAGGTCTTCTTGTAATTGTTCTCTAATAACTCCTTCATTTTCGACCAACTCTTTAGCTTTTTCATAATCGCCATCACCTTGTATTTTAAGAACTTGTTGTACAGATGACTTAACCGCATCTTTCATATTTTCAAAATTAACTCTGTATGTTCCATCATCTTGTCTTGTAAAGGCTTCTTTACTTTCAAAATAATTAAATCTCAACATATTAGCTTGCCCGTGAGCGCTAGCTGCACCAAAACGGCTGGATCTGAAAATACCTGCAAGGAAAGTCACATAATTATCCATTACTTCGCCATCTGTAAGCTCTCCCCTTTCATAAAGTTCAGTTATCAAATATAATCCAAGTATATCAGCTTTTGCTTCTTCAATTGGCATATAATAATCTCTCAAAGCTTCTCTGACTGTGCCTTTACCTGTAACGGTTTGTCTAATTCCCATACCGTGTGCAACCTCATGGAATGTAACATTTTCAAAGAATGCATCAAAAGTAACATGTTTTCTTTGTTCTTCATCAATAAGCAATTCAGATATTGGAATTACAATCTCATCAAATTTTGCTTCCATTGAATTTTTTAATTGTAGTTTTCTGCTACCTACTTTTTCATGCACTTTTTCATCATTTGGCAAATTAACTGCTATAGCTTTCGTAGCGGCATTACAGTCTCCTGCATAATAAACTGCATAAAAAACACTGATATCCGAGTCAGTACCGGGCACTTCGCTTTTATATTTCTCTTCAACCGGGAGATTTTCTTGAAGTTCAGGTAGCATATCAGTAAATCTGTCAAGTTTTTCACTCCACTCAACATCCTTAACGAGAACAAAAGCCTGATGAGCTGCTTTTGCTCCAAAAAGCATATCTTCGTAGTTTTCTATTGGTCCTACAATAACATCAATATTTGAATCTGTAACTTTCATCCATGCAAAGTCACTTGGTCTGTAGTCATCGTTTAAAAGAGCTTCAGCTCTTAAGTTAAGATAATTTTTTAGAGCATTACTTTCAGCTAATTCGGCAGCTTTTTTTAACAATTTTGATGCTTCTTCATGCTTTTCCTTATATGCTTCTGAATAAGGAATTGTTATAAGATTTCCTTCATCATCACGTCTAACAAGAGTATAAAGGTTATCTTTTTCAGGATTATCCCACTCTTCAAATTCTTCGCGAGTCATATCAGAAGGATAGAAATTTGCACCACGGAATTTATCTTCATATCCTGAGAGAAATGGTGCATTTCCATCAAGCCTGTCCCAAGGACCATAATTAATTTTTGCATATTTTTTCGCATATTCGTTTTCTATTCCTGCCAAAAATTCATTTTTGTCACCATAATACGACTGCATCCAAAATATTTCGTCCATTATATCAGCTACATCAATTAAAATTCTGATAATTTCTTTTTCATTTTCAGTTAATCCTGAAAGGTCAACTTTTAACTCAACCTTCTCGTATTTATTAACATTTTCTTTCATTTTACAATTAAAACAAATCGCTTTATTTATTGTACATAAGATATCTTTTTCCTCTTCAGTCAGCCAATTAAGGTCTTCTACTGGAATTTCCTTATCAAACTCAGATAAATCTTTACCTGTTTCTTTTTTGAATTTAATTGCTGCAGAAATTAATTTAACATTTTCTTTTTCTCTTTCAGTAAGAGCACTCACATTACTTTCAAAGGTTGGTTCTTCAATTTTCTCAAGAACTCCTTGAATGCTTTTCACAAATCTTTCTTCTTTTGTTGCACAAGAGCTAAATACTAAAAGAATTAAAGTAAAAGAAATTAACGCAGATAACACTTTTTTCATAATAAAATTTTTTTTTATTTAACATTTATTTAATTAATATAAACCGGTAAGAATAAAATATTATTATATAGACAGCCTAAAAAAGTTGAATCTAATAATAAATATTAATCTTAAAAATTACTTTCAAGTTGTAAAATTACAAAAATAATATTAAAAAAATCATAAATGCTAATTTTTATAATTTTTCAAACTATGGATTTCTTATACAACGAACGGAAAAGCCGTTCGACTTATCCTTAGTATCTCGTCCTATTTCAGAATTATTAAGATTAAGGTAGCGTCTCCAAGCACTCGTATCACTTTCAGTTGAAACCCACCAACGACAGCCACCTTCAAAACCCAAAAACATACCGGTAGTTGAACGTCTTCCACTCGGCAGAGCTGAAAAACCATATTGGTCATTACATGTTATATTACACCAATTGGGATCATCATCAATTTTTAATCTATCCCCTTCATCAGTACCTCTATAACCGGTTGTTACTTCATCATAAGGAAATTTTATTTCACAATCATCGTTTCCGGCATCATTACAAATATATCTTTCTAAATAAGTCCAATCATCATGGTTAGGGATTCTCCAGTCGTCCGGACAAATACCTTGTTCTTTTTTTCCTCCACTATTATCCATTGCAGCACTCCATTGATAAAGTAGTCCAAACTCCTCTTCATCATCATCCTCGTGAAAGCCACACCACCCAACATCAATATTATTTTCCCAGTTAATAGAAGAGCAACCATTATCATAGCGAAGATTTTCTGCAAACCAGCATTGGTAACCAATTTCAACTACCTCATAAGTATGTCCATTATACTCTACCCCACCTTCAACTCCTTCACAACCTGTTAAAGCAGCGGGCTTACACCAAAGCTCATGCCATTCGCCTTGCACGTATGTCTCAACACAATTAGTTTCTGTATTAAAAATTATTAAAGATTCAGCGGCATCATCAATATTATTTCTCTCATTTGTTTCCATACGAGGAAGTAAAAACCCTTTATCTTCTGATATTAAGTCTAACACTGCTGAGGGGTCTGCAGTTTGATCTTCTTTGTCACTTATAACAATTCTTTGCTGAGAATTAACAGTTAATGCTTTAGTCAATAATAATAACAGCATTATTAATATTTTGATTTTTTTCATAGTTTTATTCTTATTAAAGGTTATTTAATTAACTAAAAACTATTACCAGTCTTCAGTATGTGATAAAGGAAACTGTCTTATATCTCCCGGCCAAATAATTCTGACGGCACCGTGACCTCCGTCGCCTTGCCAGGTACTTCCTGACGTATAATTTTGTCCGCCTGATCCTCCTCCATAATTTCCCCCATAGCCGGCGTAGTGCATTCCACATTGATTTCCATTATCTCCGCATGAGCCACCTCTTCCTCCGGTAGTTTCGGCATTAAGACTACCAAATCCACCTATTCCATTTTTCCCATGGCCGGTCAATCCAACACCGCCACCTCCACCACCTCTATAAGCAGTGCCTTGTCCACCGCCTCCGGCTCCTCCTTCTCCATCACAACCTTCTGATATCCAATCATCCGGACTTTCACCTCCATTGCCTCCATTTCCTGCATAGCCACCTGCACCACCTCCGCCACCGGAAAATCTTTCATCCGTTCCTGTAGCATCTCCACCTTTTCCACCACATCCACCACCGTCACTATCATCACAAGGGCAACCTCCTTCTCCTCCATATCCTAATTCTCCGACAGTACCTCCTTTACCTCCTTCGGCATAGAATATCACATCTCCGAATACCGTTGCTTCCCCATATTCACCTTGATGTTCGCCATCGACGGGACAAGGAGCTCTGCTTCCAACAGTAATGGGTATTGTTGTTCCCGGAGTAACTGAAATATTATTTTTATATGCAAGAGCGCCTCCGCCACCACCACCTGCTTGATTTCCATCATCATGACGATTAGATTTCGCTCCTGAGCCACCACCACCGACTAAAACAACACTAATACTGGTAACATCATCAGGCACAGTCCATTCATATGTTCCCGGTGTTGTATATTCAATCTGCCCACCTTCAACTCCCGTAATAACTTCTACTTCAAAATCAACACAATCAGTTGTTTTGCATGCACCTTCCGCTCTAACATAGTAGTTTGTTGTAACATCAGGGTCTACCTTAATAGTATCTCCCGTACCGATATGTGTTACACCACAGCCATCTTTATACCACTCCCAGCTGGCATTAGTTCCTAGAGAACCACCTTGAACCACAAGCATTTTTTCAGTGGATTTGCACACAATGTAAGGTCCGGAAATATAATCGGGGGTTTCAGACTCAACACAATCATCAAAGCACCAAACGTCATGCCAATCACCATTTAAAAATAACTCCAAGCAAATTGTTTCCGTATTAAAAATCAATAAAGATTCAGCAGGGCCATCAATGTTATTTCTGTCTTCTGTTTCCATTCTTGGAAGCAAAAAGCCCATTTCACTTGATATTAAATCCAACACTGCTGAAGGGTCTGCAGTTTGATCTTCTTTATCACTTATAACAATTCTTTGCTGAGAATTAACGGTTAATGTTTTAATAAAAATCATTAAAAAAACTAAAAAAAGGGTTCTGATTATTTTCATAATTTATGTTTTTTGATTAAAAGATTTTTTTTAAATATCCCTTATACATCTTACCGATTGTGCCATTGCTTTGCTCAAGTTAACCCTTCTCATTCCGCTTCTAGTGTGATCTATTTGTCTAAGCCATGCTCTTGTGCCTGAAGGATCTGAGCTCCAAATTCTCGTACATCTGTTAAAGTAATTATAACCTCCACCTGTAAAGCGATAACCCGGAGGTATTGCAGAAAATCCATAATCATCAGTTCCATAATGTTCTGCATGAGTTTCTTCTTCGCAATTCCATCTTGGAAACTCATCAACTCTACACTCTTCCGGCACCATTGAGCATTCCGGGTGGTCTTGAGTTCTGCATGATTTTAGTTTTCTTCCTGCATTATTACCTCTCCATCCATCTTCGTCCCATATTGGGTCACCGACACCATAAGTATCATCAATTGTTCCCTCAAGAATTTTCCAATCATCATCTGACGGGATTTTCCAACCATCAGGACAAACATCCATAGCAACCGACCATTGGTAAAGGATACCATATTGTTCATCAACATCATGTTCACTATATCCACACCATCCATTATCCGTATTGCTTTCCCATTCAACTTCAGAGCAACCGTTATCATATCTTAGATTTTCTGCGAACCAACACTGATCTCCAATTTCCACAACTTCATATAAATGACCTTCATAATCTACACCCGCGCCAATACCTTCACAAGCTCCTGTAAAAACCTCATTGTCTTTACACCAAAGCTCATGCCATTCGCCTTGCACGTATGTCTCAACACAATTAGTTTCTGTATTAAAAATCATTAAAGATTCAGCGGCATCATCAATATTATTTCTCTCATTTGTTTCCATACGAGGAAGTAAAAACCCTTTATCATAGGAAATTAAATCTAAGACTGCCGAAGAATGAGTAATTTGATCAGCTTTGTCACTTATAGAAACTTGTGAATAATTATTTGCTGAGGATAATAAGAGTATGCAAAAAATTAACAAATTTAGATTTTTAATCATAATAAATAGTTTTAAGAAGTTATCAATAATCAATTATTTTTTAAGCAACGTACAGAATAACCAAAAGATTTATTATTATTTGATTTACGGTTAATGTCACTATTAATGTTAAAAAAGGTTCTGTCATAAGTAGTATTTCCTGATTCGGTTGATGTCCAAAAGTCTGCTGATCCACCCAATGTAATTAAAGCTCCATTACTATGTCTCATACCACCCGGTAGTACAGCAAAACCAAATTCATCAAGTCCCCAGTGGGATCCACTGGAATTCCAGCGAGGATGGTCATCTGTTGCACATTCGCCACCAAGAGGAGAGTTTACCTGGAGACAAGATTTTAGTTTTGCACCTTCATCCGTTCCTCGCCAATCTTCTTCATCAGCTTCATCTGGGTCCATTCCGGCATAAATCTCCAATACTTTCCAGTCATCATCGGAAGGAATTCTCCATCCATCAGGGCATATTCCTTGTGCTCCTTCTGTTGTTTCTCCGCACATAGCCTGATTCCATTGGTACAAACCTCCATAAAAATCACAATTAGTTTCATCCTCATCCTGACAATATTTTTCAATATCTTCACAGCTGGTTCCTTGATGAACCGGATTATTGCTTGCATCTCTGCTATCTATTCTTGTTCCTACGTTTAAGTTCTCTGCAAACCAACATTGGTCTCCAATTTTAACTGTGGCATAATCATATCCATCATAATTATAATCCTCGCCACACTCAAATGATTCTTCCGGTTCATCACCGTGACACCAAACCTCATGCCATTCAGATTCGACATATATTTCAAAACAATTAATTTCTTTGTTAAATATCAATAATGCTTCTGCCGGATCATTTATGCTACTTCTCTGCTCTGTTTCCATACGCGGTAATAAAAATCCTTTATCCCCGGAAATTAATTCTAAAACCGACGATGGGTGAGGTGTTGATTCATTTTCGTCGCTAATAACAACTCTATTTTGCGATATACTTATATATGCAAATAATAAACATATACATGTTAGTGAAATTTTTGCTTGCATACTTATTTTTTTAATTAAACTTTTAAAATCATAATTTATATATCTTTTATACACCTAATGTACCTACCATTGTTTTTACTATAGGTATTTCTAAAGATTGTAGTTTCATTGAAATTTAAATTTCTATGCCAGGCGGTATTTTGGTCATTTTCGGTAGATAACCACCAACCTCCATAAGTATTAATATTTATAAAAAAAGGATTTGTTGCCTGATAATAAAGGTATCCACCGGGGAGTGCTGAATAACCGATTGTATTAAGAATAGTTTCATCTTCAATTAATCCGCTTTCATTCCATAATCCTTCATTATTACATGCTATTCGAGCTCCTTCATCATTTCCTCTGTAGTTTTTTGTTGAATAATCAAAAGGGAATTCTGTTTCACAGTTATCATGACCTGCATTTGAACAAATATACTGCTCCATTTCATTAAAATCAAAATGGGTAGGAATTCTCCATCCGTCAGGGCATATTCCTTGTACTCCTTCGGTTGTTTCTCCACACATAGCTTGATCCCATTGATACAAACCTCCATAAATATCACAATTATTTTCGTCATCATTATAACAATATTTATTTATATCGTTACAATCATCACCTTGATCAATAGGATTATTGCTTCCATCTTTACTGTCAATCCGGGTTCCAACATTTAAGCTTTCAGCAAACCAACACTGATTGCCAATTTCAACTACATTATAATTCTGCCCCTGATAATCCACCCCATCCTCAAAACCTTCGCAAGGACCTGTTAAAGGAGGAGCTTCATAACACCACACTTCGTGCCATTCATCAGACACATAAATTTCAACACAATGATTATCAATATTATAAATAATTAATGATTCAGCCGGATTATCAATTTTATCTCTATTGGAGGTACTTATACGAGGGAGCAAGAAGCCTTTATTATCGGAAGCTATATCTAGTATTGCTGATTTATGAGGAGAGTAATGTTCTTCGTCACTTATTAAAACCCTACCTTGTGAAAAGACTGTAGTTGCATATAAAAAAAATATGCAACTACAAATCAAAAGTAATTTTGCTTGCATAAAAATATTTTATTAATTAATTATATATTTTTAATATAATTTACAAAGCAAATATAAAAAAAATTTATTTAATAAAAAAATTATAGATTATCAGATATAAAATTTGTCATCAAATTATATAAATGCGTTCTTACATTAGCACGATTTATGCTATGATTATGGTTAGGATAAATCATCATTTCAAAATCAATATTTGCTTTTATCAAGGCATCTGCCATTTCAACGGTATTTTGATAGTGAACGTTATCATCTGCTGTTCCATGAACAATAAGATAATTTCCTTTTATTGAATCTACATGATTTATCGGAGAGTTATTATCATATCCTTCAGGATTTTCCTGAGGTGTTCGCATAAATCTTTCAGTATAAATAGTATCATAAAATCTCCAGCTTGTAACGGGAGCTATAGCAATAGCCATAGAAAACACATCATTCCCTTTAGCAAGGCAAAGAGTTGAGAGGTATCCGCCATAGCTCCATCCGAAAATACCAATTCTATCTTCATCAACATATTCTAGGGATGAAAGATATTTGGCAGCTTCAATCTGATCAATAGTTTCATATTTTCCTAATTGCAAATAAGTCATTTTTTTAAAATATTCGCCTCTTCCTCCGGTGCCTCTATTATCAACAGAAACTACAATATACCCCATTTGAGTCAACATTTGAAACCATGCACCATTTCTTGCATTCCATCTATCAAGTACCGTTTGAGAGCCGGGTCCGCCATAAACGTATATAAAAACCGGATACTTTTTATCAGGGTCAAAATTATCAGGTTTTAACATCCAACCATTTAATTCAATATTTTCTGAGGTTTTGAATGAAAAAAAATCAACAGGAGAAAAGCCAAATAATTCTGTAATAGATTCTAATTTTTTGTTGTCTTCCATTATTCTCACAAGCTCGCCATCAGCATTGTAAACAGAATATACAGGTGGCGAATTAATTGTAGAATGATTGTTTACATAGTATTTAAACCCTTTACTAAATTCCGGTATGTTATAACCATCATTATCGGTTAATCTACGCTTATTATTCCCATCAAAATCAATAACATACAAGTGATTAGAAAGTGGTGATACTTCATGTGATGTGTAATAAACGAGATTTTTTGACAAGTCAACACCCAAAAACTCTGTAACATCCCAATCTCCCTTAGTAATTTGATTAACTTTTTCACCATTCATATTATAAAGATATATATGATTATACCCATCTTTTTCAGATGTTATTACAAAATGTTCATTGTCATCTAAAAAAGTAAGGTCATCAGTTATATCAATGTAGTACTCATTTTTTTCTTCATATAGTATTTCCGACTTTCCGGATTCAACGTCAGCAATAAGAATTTCCAGCATATTTTGGTGCCGGTTCATTCTTTGCACTGAAATTTTATGAGAGTCATTAGTCCATTTAACACGAGGGATATATTGATCCGCTTCATCTCCTATGTCAATTTGTTTAGTTTCATCAGTTTCAAAATCATAAACATGTATTGAAACAACTGCATTCTCTTCTCCTGCTTTTGGATACTTATACCTGTATTTTTCAGGATAAAGTTCTCCATACATCATCATAACAAACTCTTTTACATGACTTTCATCAAATTTATAATAAGCGATTCTTCTACTATCCGGCGACCAAAAAAAGCCTTGGGTAAATGCAAACTCTTCTTCATATACCCAGTCGGTTGTTCCGTTAATTATTTTATTTTTAATTCCGTCCTTAGTAATAGCCGTTATTTTTCCAGACTCAATATTTTTATTATAAATATTATTATTCCGCACAAAAGCTATATTTTCGCCACATGGAGAAAAGGTTGCTAACCTTTGTTTATCACCCTCTGCCAAAATTTTAAGTTTTTCATTTTCTATATCCCATAAATAATACATTGACTTTCTTGAGCGTCTATATATTTGTTCGGTTTCCACAGCTATAAGAATCATTGACTCTTGCTTATTAAAACTATAGTCATATATCCTGGCGGGATTATCATTTTCGTTGTTTAAAAATCCATCAGTTGTAAAAATTGTCTTTACAGCTTCTTCTGTTTCATATTTGTATTTATTAATTTGGATTCCTTTTTCTACAACAGTATAATGAACACCATCATTCATTGACCTTATATTATGTATGGTGCCGGGTCTAAAAACATCCTTGTTCCATATTTTATTTACGGAAATTTCTTGTTTGCCGGAAAAGACCAAATTAGAAACGAAAAGGAAGAGAAGAGTAAGTTTAATTTTATTCATTTTTAAAAAAATTAGTTAAGTAAATTAGTTTTATTATTGATTTAAAAATTTTTTTATGCTATAAATATTGCACAATATCAGACAGCAAATATAAAATATTTTTATTTTTTCGAGTTAAATGCGATTTTTTATTTTAGTATGTTTAATATTCTTATATTTGCTCAAATTATAACCCCTAAGATTATTTATTCAACTTAGAAGTAAGAGTTATAAAAGTTTAATTTAGCGATTTTTATAGTCGCTTGTTTTTCAAATAACTAACTATTAAATATTATCAATAAAAGAATCATTAGTATATTGATAATGAGATGAGATTAAATTCTTATTATTATTTGTTTATTTTTAAACAAGTTATGGGTTTTTAAAAAAAATAATTGTTTAACTTTAAATTTTATTGTGTTATGGTTACAAACTTTAAAGATCAGCTCACATCAAAAAAAGCTATTGAGCTGGAATCCAAATATGGAGCACACAACTACCATCCACTACCTGTTGTATTATCAAAGGGAGAGGGTGTTTTTGTTTGGGATTTAGAAGGAAAGCGTTATTATGATTTCCTTTCAGCTTACTCAGCTGTAAATCAAGGTCATTGTCATCCAAAAATTGTTGATGCAATGATAGACCAATCAAAGAAGCTTGCTTTAACATCAAGGGCTTTCCATAATGATGTTTTAGGAATTTTTGAAAAATATATTACGGAATATTTTGGTTTTGACAAAGTATTGCCAATGAATACCGGAGCAGAAGGTGTTGAAACTGCTCTTAAGCTATGCCGCAAATGGGCATACGAGAAAAAGGGTATTGCTGAGAACAAAGCAAAAATCATTGTTTGTGAAAACAATTTTCATGGACGAACAACAACTATCATTTCTTTTTCTTGCGACCCTGATGCTACAAAAAATTATGGTCCATACACACCGGGATTCATAAAAATTCCTTATAATGATACTAATGCTTTAGCTGAAGCATTAAAAGACCCTGATATTGCAGGATTTTTGGTTGAGCCGATTCAAGGGGAAGCCGGAGTTTTTGTTCCTGATGAAGGGTACTTAACAAAATGCCGTGATCTATGTAAAGAAGCAGGCGTTTTATTTATAGCTGATGAAGTTCAAACCGGTATTGCTCGTACAGGTAAAATATTAGCTTGCGACCATGAAAATGTAAAGCCTGATATTTTAATTTTAGGAAAAGCTATTAGTGGTGGGCTTTATCCTGTATCAGCAGTTTTAGCTGATGATGACGTCATGCTTGTCATACAACCAGGTCAGCATGGTTCTACTTTCGGTGGAAATCCTGTTGCTGCTCGCGTTGCTATGGCTGCTCTCGATGTAGTTAAAGAAGAAAAATTAGCTGAAAGGGCTGAAATATTAGGAGAAGTATTAAGGCGCGAGTTAAGAGACATTGATACAGAAATGATATCTATTGTAAGAGGTAAAGGATTACTTAACGCTATTGTTATTACTCCAAAAAACGGCAAAGACGCAATGGATGTTTGTTTAAAAATGGCAGAAAACGGCTTGTTAGCCAAGCCAACTCACGGTGACAAAATTCGTTTTGCTCCTCCTTTAGTTATAACTGAAGATCAGCTTATGGAGTGTGTAGAAATAATTAAAAAATCTGTTCTATCATTTGAATAATCAAAACAAAAACAGTTTTTTAATAACTAATAAAAAAGCCTTCATGTAAAAAATTCATGAAGGCTTTTTTTATATTAACAATTTAAAGTACTATCCTGCAAAATTTACTTCCGAATATTTTTTATAAATATTGAATCTTCTTTTTGCATCTTCCTCAGCTCTCTTAAATAGTTCCTTAGCTATTTCAGGGTTATTTTTCATAAGAGAACTAAAGCGTACTTCAGAGTTTAGGAATTCAGAAAACTTATTCCAATCAGGTTCTTTCGAATCAAGTTGGAAAGGATTCTTACCTTCAGCTTCAAGAGCCGGGTTATATCTGTATAGTTGCCAATATCCTGCATCAACGGCATATTTCATTTGATTTTGAGTTTCTTTCATTCCATTTCTCATACCGTGATTAATACATGGGGAATACGCAATTATAACCGAAGGTCCGTCATAAGCTTCTGCTTCTCTAATAGCTTTAAGCGTTTGGCTTTGGCTTGCTCCCATAGCAATTTGAGCAACATAAACATATCCATAAGAAAGAGCCATAAGACCGAGGTCTTTTTTGCGGATACGCATTCCTGCCGCAGCGAATTTAGCTATTGCTCCAACCGGAGTTGCCTTAGAAGCTTGCCCACCGGTATTAGAGTATACCTCTGTATCCATTACCAGCATATTTACATTTTCGCCGGTTGAAATTACATGGTCTAGCCCGCCATAACCAATATCATAAGCCCAACCATCACCACCAAATGACCATACAGATTTCTTAACCAAGAAATGTTTAAGGTCAAGAATTTGCTTCGCAACCGGAGCATTTTCTTTTTCAAGACAAGCTATTACTTTCTTAGAGGCTTCTCTTGATGCCTCAGCGTCTTCTTTATTATCTATCCAATTTTTGAAGGCCTCTTTAGTTTCGCCGGAAATCTTGCCGTCCATATTCTCCTTCATTAATCTCTCTATTCTTTCACGAAGTTTCTTAACACCGCAAGCAATACCAAATCCGTACTCAGCATTATCCTCAAATAGAGAATTTGCCCAAGCAGGACCATGACCATTTTCATTAATTGTATATGGAGTTGCGGGGGCAGAGCCACCATAGATTGACGAACAACCTGTTGCGTTTGCAATCATCATCCTATCACCAAATAATTGAGTGGTAAGCTTAACGTAAGGCGTTTCACCACAACCTGCACACGCACCGCTAAACTCGAACAATGGTTGTGCAAACTGGCTATTTTTTACTGTTTGGAACTTATCAAGATAGTTCTCTTTGTATGAAATATTCTTAACAAAATGATCCCAACGCTTATCTTCCTTCATTTGTGTTCCAAGAGGTTTCATCTCAAGAGCTTTTGTTTTTGAGGGGCAAGTCTCAACACAATTGGCACATCCTGTACAATCCAAAGGACTTATTTGTATTCTGTACTTTAATCCTTTAAGAGATTTGCCTTGAGCATCAAGCAGTTCTGTTCCTTCAGGCAGATTTTTCATTTCCTCATCATTAATTAAGAAAGGTCTGATAACTGCGTGAGGACATACATAAGCACACTGGTTACACTGTATACAATTTTCGTGTATCCACTCAGGTACATTAACTGCTATACCTCTTTTTTCGTATGCTGTTGTTCCTTGTGGGAATGTTCCATCTTCTCTGTCATTAAAAGCACTCACAGGAAGCAAGTCACCTTTTTGTGCGTTTATTGGATATACAACCTCTTTAATAAATTCAGGAATATCCTCGTCTCCATCTTCTTCTTTTACTTCAATATTTTTCCATTCCACAGGAATTTCAATTTTTATGACTTCTGAGCCTTTATCAACTGCTTCATGATTCATTCTAACTATTTCTTCACCTTTACGACCATAAGTCTTTTGAATAGCATCCTTCATCTCCTTAACTGCTAAATCATAAGGGATTACCTCTGCAACTTTAAAAAATGCACTTTGCATTATACTGTTTGTGCGATTTCCTAAGCCGATTTCTTCAGCAATTTTCGTAGCATTAATAATATAAAACCGGATATCATTTTCTGCCAAGTACTTTTTCATGCTATCAGGAAGTCTGTTTTTAGTCTCTTCCTCATCCCAAATACTGTTTAATAAAAAGCTTCCACCTTTTTTCAAACCCTTCAACATGTCATACTTATCAAGGTAAGCAGGAACATGACAAGCCACAAAGTCAGGAGCGTTAACAAAATATGGAGATCTGATAGGCTTATCACCAAATCTTAAGTGAGATACTGTAACTCCACCTGATTTTTTACTATCATAAGAAAAATAACCTTGAGCAAACTTATCTGTACAATCTCCGATAATTTTTATAGAGTTTTTATTAGCACCAACAGTACCGTCAGCTCCAATGCCATAAAACTTGGCTGCATGGTTTCCTTCAGGAGAAACATCAATATCCTCTCCAATAGGTAATGATTTGAAGGTAACGTCATCAACAATACCAACTGTAAATTGATTTTTCGGTTCAGGTAGCTTTAAGTTATCATATACAGCAATGATCTGAGCGGGAGTGGTATCCTTAGAACTAAGTCCGTACCTTCCACCAACTACCAATGGGCAAGACTCACTACCATAAAACAAGTCTTTTACATCAAGATATAAAGGTTCTCCATTTGCTCCAATTTCTTTTGTTCTGTCTAAAACAGCGATTCTCTTAACTGTTTTAGGCAATACATTCATAAAATATTTCTTAGAGAAAGGTCTGTAAAGATGCACACTGATAAGACCACATTTTTCTCCATTAGCAATTTTATAATCAATTACTTCTTTAATTGTATCAGTAACCGAACCCATTGCTACAATAATATCTTCAGCATCTTTAGAACCATAATAAGTAAAAGGATGATATTCCCTTCCACATATTTTAGATATTTTTTGCATGTAGTCTTCAACAATATCCGGCAATACATCATAAAATTTATTCGCGGCTTCACGAGACTGGAAATAAATATCGGGATTTTGCGCAGTACCTCTTGTTACGGGGTTTTCAGAGTTAAGAGCTCTTTCGCGGAACTCTTGCAATGCTTTATAATCAACTAGCTTAGCCATTTCATCCTGATCTGCAGGTTGAACTTTTTGTAATTCGTGAGAAGTTCTAAAACCATCAAAGAAATGTAAGAATGGCACTCTTGATTTTATTGCTGCAAGATGTGCTATAGGACCAATATCCATAATCTCTTGGGGATTGGCTGTTGCCAGCATAGCAAATCCTGATTGACGAGTACTCATAACATCAGAGTGATCTCCAAAAATTGACAGTGCTTGTGCTGCAAGACTTCTTGCCGATACATGTAAAACGCCGGGTAATAACTCACCGGACATTTTGTACATATTTGGAATCATAAGCAATAGCCCCTGGGAAGCAGTATAAGAGCTGGATAAAGCTCCTCCTTGAAGTGCACCGTGAACCGCACCTGCTGCTCCTGCCTCAGATTGCATCTCAATAAGAGTAACTTCTTCTCCAAAAATGTTCTTTCTGCCTTCAGCAGCCCACTGGTCAACATTTTCTGCCATATCAGATGATGGCGTTATAGGATAAATTGCCGCAACTTCACTAAACATATATGCAACATGTGATGCTGCATGATTTCCGTCGCATGTGATAAAATTTTTCTTTTTTGTCATAATGTTAATCTATTTTATTTGCTTGTAATTAAGCAATATTAATAATTTTAAACTAATAAAATCAATATTAAAAAATAATACTTTTTTTTATTCAAAAAATCAAGATTGCAAAAATAGCAAAATTTTAACTTTAAAAAAAATCATTTTGATTTTTGGAATTCTTTTTTAAGTTTGTAGAATAAATTTTTGCAAAATTTTATTGAATTGACAAATAGTTTTATATTTTTGTAAAAAAAACTATTTATTTTTTAATAATAATAAAGTATTCAAACTATGCAAACAAAATTATTCATTGCCAAGCTACTTATATTATTAATAGCTACAAACAGTATCAAATCACAAGTATCAATCAGCGACAAGGACAATCAAACTGCTCACCCGTCTTCTGTTCTTGAGTTAATTTCTGATGACAAAGGATTATTACTCCCCCGAATGGAAACATCTCAAAGAGATGAAATAACAAGCCCTGCACAATCTCTAATAATATTTAATACAACTAAAAACTGCATTGAAATATTTGTTGGCGGAGAATGGAATGAATTCTGGTGTTATGAGGAAGGTCCTTTTACTGGAGCTTGTGAAGGATTTGATGACGGTGTTGAACATGGCGGACAGACTTATCCGGTTGTAGAAATTGGCGACCAATGCTGGTTTGCTGAAAATCTAAATATTGGTGATATGATTCCTTCTAATACTAATCAAGGTACAAGCTGTGTGAATATTGAAAAATATTGTGAAAGCAACGATATTGATAACTGTAATAATTACGGAGGTGTTTATCAATGGGATCAAGCTATGTGTGGCTCATCGACTGAAGGGGCACAAGGAATTTGCCCTGAAGGATGGCATATCCCTACTCATTTTGAATGGACGGACATGGAGTTATATATATGCAACTATGCAGGTAACAGTAATTGTGAAACCGAATTTCCATACAATTATACAACTACTCTTGGAAGAGGTACTAACGAAGGAGCTATGTTAAAATCTTGCCGCCAAGTTGATTCCCCTTTGGGAGATGAATGTGATACTGAAGAAGACCCACGTTGGAACTCCAACGATAACCACCACGGAACAGACTATTTTGGATTTTCTTCTGTACCTCATGGTTATAGAATAAACACAGGAGGCTTTAACTACTATAGAAGAACTACATATATTTGGACGTCAACAGAATACCATGATGATAGTATTCAAGCTTGGTTAAGATTTTCCAGAAACACCAATAGCAACATAAGTCGTAGCCAATATAATAAATTGTGGGGGCTTTCTGTTCGTTGTATAAAAAGCTCTGAATAACACTGCGATTAAAATTTCCTAATCAAAAAACATCCATGATACTCCAAATCTTATTTGAGATTCGGATAGTGGATAGTAAGGAATAGTATATATTGGTGGTTGATCAAAAATCAGAGAGCCGATATTTTGCCATTTAACAAAAAGCCTTGCCCGGCTTATTTTTGCATTTAAATATGCATCAATAAATAACAAATGTGGTGTTTCATGATGGTCTTGAACATAAAACTGCTTATAAACAGGCATATATGATTGTGGATTATATGGAGAATTATAACCAACATCTATTCCCAGCCTTGCATAAAGAGCTTTATCAAACAAAACTAAATCCGCATAAATACTATGATAACTTACTAATTCGGGAAATTGCTCATAATTATCTTCTGTTAAGTACTGATAAACTATATGATTATCAAAACCAAAAACCCAAAAATTAACACTCGACCTAATACCTGCAGATGTTGCAATAAAAGAATCATCAGCTTGTTCAGGCAACATTTCTTTGTTGAAAAAATGCCAATTATCAATCTGATAAGCATTCAAGTTAATATTAAAATAAGAGTGATTATATTCTAACCCCGCATTTACTGTTTCTGTTTTGTCAAATTCATTATCCCAAAAAACATAATTGCTAAAAAAGTTATTCATAATAAAAGGAGATTCTTTTTCAAAATATGACATCCTTCCTCTTATGCTATTGGTTCCCGCAGACAATCCCGCAGAAAAATCTCCATCATTATAACCTCCAAAAGTATAGTTGTAAAATCCATCAAAATTTAATCTTCTTCCCGGATCAAAATTCATATTCATCCCTTGAGTAAACTGAGAAAACTCATGTTCATTATCAAAAGGAAACTCAATATTATATATATCATGCTTAAGATAAATATCAAAAAGCAAAGGAAACTCATGCCTTTTTCGCATAAGTTTATAGTTTGAATAGCTTATTGAGTTTGAAAGTTTATTAACGGCTGTTGAATCATACGTTTTTAAGCTGTCAATATTAGAGAAACCATTAAAAAAAGGATATGGCGGACTATCTTCATCAAAAATATATGACTGCCGATTATATGAAAACTTATGATTTATTCTGCCAAAATCAACAAACTCTTTAAAAACCTCATCTATTATTGTATCATTATCATTAATTGCATTATTCTCATTATTAACAAGTGTATCAATTTCTGATTTTAATCCATCATTTTCTAAATTATTATCATTGTTGGTTTTTCTATAAAATCCAAGTTGATAATACTGATGTATATTAACACCCATTTCTCTATATCTCCCATCAGCATTATAAAGCAAGACACTATCTCTTGCTTCATTTTCTTCAAACCCTTGATGATTTTTCAAGCCACCACTTTCATTATTTATTAATCTATTCCAGGTAAAACTGCCTAAAGCCTGATATCTTTGGTTGTCCGTAACATAATCAACACAACCGTAAAAACTTGTATTATTAGATTCTAGCCTGCTATATACACCCGGAGCTCTAATTATTTGATATTTAAGAGAAGTAACAAGATTCTGATTAATACGTTGGGCATGTTTAGCATAAAAAGACTGTTCATCGCTACCTCCGCTTACATAAAACAAATCTGTAAAAACATGCTCAGGTCTGTAAAATCTTAAATTATCATGTTGAAAAAGATGGCCTTTATAAACATTATTTCTCAAAAAAGAAAAGCCGTGATTCAATTCAAGAGGCTCAAAAATCAAACTATTATGAGCATGGCCTATATTTCCTTTATGTGATATAAACGACCTCTCCCTGTATGCAAATTCATATCTTTGGAACTCGCTTAAAGTTGTATCCACAAAATTTGGCTCAGTAATCCCGGGTTTTGCAAGCTGATTTTCTGTAAACCACATAACCTTTGACGAAGAGACACTCTCCCTGTCTTCCATTGGATGACCATTACAATATAGAGAGTAACTAAAGCAAAACAATAAAAAAGGTATAAATAACACTCTCAGAGTTTTCATCTAAACAAAACTTGATTAATAAGCCGTTTTACAAAATTTAAAACTTTAACCATTAACGGTTATTATATATAATTATGTCGCAAAGGTAATAATTATTGCAATTATTTAGCCTTGAAGGAGAAAATGTTCATAAAAATTATAAAGTTTGAGGGTTAGATTAATTCATAAATAACTAACTTTGGGTTCTAATTAAATTAATTTTTTGTAAAATATTTATTATAGTTGTTTAAGATGGAGCTTTTTTTACTCACAATAACGGTTGTAGCCATATCAATAATTGCAATTTCCGTAAAAATGTTCTTAAAACCCGGGGGTATGTTTACACGAAAATGTAGCAACTCTTTTGATCCGGCAACAGGAAAATATTCAAAATGCACCTGCGAAAATAAAAAACCGGAAGATTGTAAAAAACCATCATAAATAATAAAAAATGATTATTTTTGAAAACAAAAACCATAATTTTAATGGATAACAAATCTGAATCAAATAAACCTTCAATAAATAAAAAGCTTTATACAAAAAAGCGAAAACGCAAAAAGAAAAAGGTAAAATATCGTAAAATGACCTTTAAGTTTACCGCCGATCAAAAAAAAGCGATTGAAAAGTACTGTCTTATTAACAGAACTACTCCCGTCAGATTTATTAAATCACTGGTAAATAAAAGAGTTGAGAAGTATCGCGACATGGATATTGATGAATCTTCATACGTAACAGAAAATCAACTAACGCTTTTTAATATTGAAGAGGTTGAAGATAAAAAACAGAAACAAAACAAAAAATAAAATTTTTAATATAAAAACACATAAGTAACTCCTTCTCCTCCCCTGTCAGGATGTTCACTTTCCATTTTTTTCACCTCTGGTATTGTTTTAAGATAATCTCTTATAGCAACTCTCAACACACCTTCTCCCAGTCCGTGAATTATTCGAACTTCGTTTGCTTTCAATAAAACAGCATCATCAATATAGTTTCTAACAACCGATAACGCTTCATCAACCTTTTTTCCACGTATATCTAATTCCGGTTTAAAATTTTTTGCTTTCTCGTTAATGTCAAAACCAAATTTTACTTCAACTGCAGTTTTTTTATTCTGTTGCTTTCCTTTGCTGATTTTTACTTTTTCCAGTTTGTCTTTTGGGGTTTTTAATTTAATTTCTCCAAACAAAACTATACAATTATTATCTTTAACTTCGAGCACTTCGCCTGTTATTGACTGCCCTTTCATTCTAACAAAATCACCTTGCTTAACGGGCGATTTATCAGGAATTATATTGTAATCATTTTTTTCTTTTTTCGCCTCCTTTTTAACATGCTTTTGTTTTAATTTGTCATCTATTTGCTTTGAATGTTTTTCTATTTCTTTTCTTAACTCCTTAGTTTTCTCTTTGTCGGCTTCAGATTCACGAATTTCCTTTATTGTTTTCTCAATCAATCTGTTAGTATTATTTAATATTTCCTGAGCTTCTTCCCTTGCTTTTTGAATCATCTCATTTTTTCTTGTTTGATAATCCTCCGACAATTTTTGATATTTTTCTATCATTTCATTAAGAAATACTTCAGCCGAACGTAATTCTCTTTCTTTTTCATCCAGCTCGTTTTTCTTGGATTCTATATCATGAAGTTGATAATCAAACTTAACTTGCTTCTCCCCTGCTATATTTTCAGCTTTTTTCAATATACTTTGCGGAAAATTTATTGATTTTGCTATCTCAAAAGCGAAACTGCTTCCAGGTATTCCAATTTTTAATTTATATATAGGTTTAATATTTTTTGTATCAAAAAGCATTGAGCCATTAACCACTCCCGGGATTTTACCACCTAAAGCTTTAAGGTTTGAATAGTGTGTTGTTACAACTCCCATTGCTTTAGTTTTATTAAGCCCTAAAAGTGAAGCTTCTGCTATTGCTCCGCCAATTGCAGGGTCTGTTCCCGAACCCAACTCATCTATCAAAAACAAGGTTTTATTATCCGCTTTTTTCAAAAAAAACTTAATATTGTACAGATGTGAACTATAAGTACTAAGGTCATTTTCGAGCGACTGCTGATCTCCAATATCAATAAATACATTATTAAACACTCCTGTTTCGGAGTGACCTGCCATAGGCACTAGCATACCACACTGTAGCATGTACTGCAAAAGGCCGCATGTTTTAAGGCATACCGATTTTCCTCCGGCATTAGGACCGGATATAATCAAGATTCGCTGCTCTTCATTAATTTCGATATCCAAAGGTACTACAACCCTGTTTTGCTCTTTAAATGAAAAAAAAAGTAAAGGGTGAACGGCTTTTATCCAGCTAATAGTAGGATAAGGATTTATTTTCGGCTTCATCCCTCCCATTTCAATAGCCAGCAGAGCTTTAGCTCTAATTGCATCAGCTATACCCATAAGTCGGTAAGCTTTCTTTAAAATTTCAATATGAGGTCTTAAAAAATTTGCAAAATTTGTCAATATTTTAACTATCTCCTGCCATTCAGCGATCTCAAGCTCTCTTATTTCATTATTTATCTCAAATACTTCCTCAGGTTCAACAAAAACTGTTTGACCTGTCGCTGAGCTATCATGAACAAAACCACGAATACTTTTTTTATGTGCTGCCGGCAAAGGAATTACCTGGCGACCATTACGTATTGTCAATTCCAAATCATCACTTATTAAACCTTTCTTTTTTACATCTTTTAATATTCTATTAATCCTGTTGCCCGCCTTTTTAATGTTTGATGATTTATTTTTACGAATATTTTTCAACTCTTCAGAAGCATTATTAAGAACTTCGCCTGATTCATCAATAATGCTTTCAATTCTCTCAAAAATTTCAGCGTTTATATCAATATTTTCTGCTAAAACAGATAAGGAAGGGTAAGATAAATTTCCATTCTTATCTTTTTTTCTAAAACATTTAATTATTTCATCAATAGTTTTTAATGAAAGCCAAATTTCGACTAACTCTTCCGGCAAAATATAAGTATTGTCGGGTCTAATTTTCTTAAAAACTTCATGGGGGTTATAATAATTTGAAACGGGGAAATGCTCTCCGGCGAGTATAAGCTGTCTGAAACTCTCAGTTTGATCTAACAGTTTATTTATAATTTCAAAACTACTTCTAAAACGCATCCTGTCAATCTGCTTATGACCAAGCTCACCAAGGCATTTCTCTTTCAACATTTGCCTTATACGATCAAAACCTGTTTTCTCTTCAAATTGTTTAGGATATATCACTTTCTGTTATTCTTTAAAAATGCTTTTATAAAGCCAATAATACGGGCTTCTTAAAAAAACGATAAATTTGAGCTATAAAATTACACATTTTTGATAATTATTGGTCTATTCTTTTTTTAAAGTGCCGGGTTTTGTAGTTGTTTAATTAAAAAAAGGTTTACCATATAAGGTATGAGGGCATGTAAGAAAACTTAGATACTTTCTACTTTCTACTTTCTACTTTCCACTTTCTACTTTCCACTTTCCACTTTCTACTTTCCACTTTCTACTTTATAAACTTCACTCTTTTAAGCAACGCACGGAGTATCCACGTCCTTTAAGCCGAACACTACGATCAATAATATCACTATTATAGTAAGTAGCACGCCTCCAGGCAAACATTTCACTATCCTCATCTGTGGTCCACCATGCACCAAATCCTCCTGCAGGGTGATATCCGGCATATAAGAATTTATGTCCTCCGGGCAAGGCACCAAACTCAAAATCATCTGTTCCATAATGAGTCGGGTCTTCATCCCATCTTGGGTGATCCTCGTCAGATACGTTACAATCACCGGCACCGGATCCTTGAGGATGATTTTTAGTACGGCATGATTTGAGCATTTTCCCGGCATTATACCCACGACCACCATCATTATTCCATTCTTCATCTGGGTAATCATATTCGCTGTCAACTTCGCCCTCCAGAACTTTCCAGTCTTCATCTGTTGGCACTCTCCATCCTTCAGGACAAAGGCCACTCTCATCAACAACGGTGTGCCAATTATACAGCTTACCATAAGCATCAACTACCTCAGAATCAGAATCCATCCCTTCTAATTCATCATAAGGATAAATAGCATAAAGGCTTGTTTTTTGATCATCTGCATCCATCCATTCATTAATTGTTACTCCGCGTGGTATATCAACTCCATCAGTATGTTTTGTAGTTCTTAAATTCTCGGCAAACCAACACTGATTACCTATTCCCGTGACTTTATAAGTATGCCCGTTATATTCAACACCACCTTCAACACCTTGACAAGGATTCACAGGAATATCATTCTCATAACACCAAAGCTCAAGCCAGTTACCTTGAACATATATTTCTATGCAATAATTATCTGTATTAAAAATTAATAATGATTCCGCAGGATTATTTATATTATTTCTGTTATTAGAATTCATTCTTGGAAGCAATAGTCCCTTATCTTCAGATATCAAATGAAGTACTGCTGACGGATCAGGGTCCTGACCGGATTTGTCGCTTATAACAATATTGTGTTGAGAATTAGCTACTAAAGAGTAAGTTAACAATAACAATAAAACTATTTTCTTTTTCATCTGAGTGTACTTAGGATAAAAACTATATACAAATATATGGTTTTTTTAAAAATATATTGAAAAAAAAGATTTACCATATAAGGTATGAGGGCATGTAAGAAAACTTAGTTGCTTTCAACTTTTTACTTTCTACTTTCTACTTTTTACTTTCTACTTTCTACTTTCCAAACTCCACCCTCATAATATAATTATAATCGTGAGAATAAATCACTTCACTTTTGAGTCCGGATTTTTCAGCTATATTAATCATATTATCAATATCAACATAGAGCCACTTAAAGGGTTTGCCGGCGATATTTTTATACTTTAAAGAATACTCTACCTCGCCATAATAATTATCATTAAGGTTTATTTTAATTGAACCGTCAGGTTGCTCATACATATAAATTAAGTCCGACGATTCAATATAAATACTTCCGTTCTGATTAAGGAGAGATTTCGAATGCCTGAAAAGTTTGGATAACCCGCTTATTGTTTGGGCAACTCCGGCGCCATTCATAAGAAATAAAATATTATCGTATTTACCTTTATTAAATTCAAAAAAGTCAACACAGAATACTTTTTTCACCCCTCTTTCGATAATAACTTCTGTAGCCCCTTTAGAATTATCAATTGCCGTAACATCACACCCTTTATTTTGCAGAAACAGTGAGTGGCAACCTGCACCGGCTCCAACATCCAAAACGGAGCCCTTGCATAAATTCAATACTTTTTTTTCACCTTCCGGCATATTATTAAAATCGCGAAAAAAATAAGATACGGGAAGTATTGAAGTTTCAGCTATATCCGAGCCAACCTCAATACTTTCATCATTATCTCCTTCTAGATAATCCTTAAAAGCTTTTCCAAATATATCGGAAGATTCTTGCATTTTTTATTAAAAGTCAAACTTAATACCCTGTGCTAAAGGAAGGTCGCTGCCGTAATTTGTGGTATTGGTTTGCCTTCTCATATATGCTTTCCATGCGTCTGATCCTGATTCGCGTCCTCCTCCCGTATCTTTTTCACCTCCGAAAGCTCCTCCAATTTCCGCACCGGAAGTTCCAATATTAACATTAGCTATACCGCAATCAGAGCCGGCTGCAGAGAGAAACTTTTCCGATTCGATAAGATTTTCCGTAAAAATTGCTGATGATAAGCCTTGAGGAACATCATTATTCAGTTTTATCGCTTCTTCTATAGTTTTATACTTTATCAGATATAAAATCGGAGCAAAAGTTTCTTCCTGAACAATATTATAATGATTTTCGGCTTCAACAAGAGCAGGGACAATATAATTGCCACAATCAAACAAATTACCTTCTAAAACTTTACCACCGAAAATTATTTTTCCTCCTTCATTTTTCACTTCATTTAAAGCATTTTTAAAAGCTTCTACTGCTTTATTGTCAATAAGTGGACCGACAAGCGTGTTTTTATCCAAAGGGTCACCGATTTTTTCGGATACACTTTTATAAGCATTGGCTAATTTTTCTTTAACATTATCATATATATCTTCATGAATGATTAGTCTTCTGGTGGTAGTACATCGCTGTCCTGCTGTTCCTACAGCTCCAAAAACAACAGATTTAATAGCTTTTTCAAGATTTGCTTTATCTGATATTATAACAGCATTATTACCTCCAAGCTCCATGATAGATTTTCCGAGTCTGTTACCAACGATAGCGTTAATTTTCTTTCCAACTTCTGTTGAGCCGGTTACTGAAAATAGCGGGATTCTTTTATCTGCGGCAAAGTTATCTCCAAGCACTGATGAGCTTGCCACAATCATATTAAATACACCTTCAGGGACGTTATTTTTCTTTAAAGTATCGGAGATAATATTTTGAATTGCTATAGCTGTCAAAGGTGTTTTAGAACTGGGTTTCCAAACCACAACATCTCCGGCTACTGCTGCTATCATGCTATTCCATGCCCACACAGCCGCAGGAAAGTTAAATGACGTTATCAAGCCAACTATTCCTAAAGGATGATATTGGTCATATATTCTATGGTCGGGGCGTTCTGACTGCATAGTAAAGCCATTTAAGAGCCTTGACTGACCAACTGCAAAATCGCAGATATCTATCATTTCCTGTACTTCTCCCAGTCCTTCTTCGTATATTTTCCCCATTTCAAG
>PWLF01000171.1 GCA_003559475.1 Bacteroidales bacterium | reverse complement strand
TTCATGTTTTTTTACCTTGCCGTTTGTTTCGGTGGTTTGTTTTTTAATATAATCAACTTCAGTTGTTAAATTATTTAAATTAAATTTGATATCGGTCAGTAATGGACTGGTAACCTCTGCTATAATATCCTTTAGCATTTTTCTGTCCTCATTTTTATTCAAATCAATACACATTTTTTTTTTATGAAATTATGATTATCACTTATTATTTTAGTCAATTTTTATCAAAAAACAAACTTTAATAATAAATACTATTTCATTTTATAAAATATTACTTTGTCGATAAAATTTTATAAAATATCTGGAAAATTGTGGTAAATAGTAGATAAATTAGGAAAAAGTCAATTATTGGTGTAAAAATTTTTACATATAAAACTATTACCAGAAAGAAACAAGTATACATGATTCCTTGAAAAAAATGCCATGCATCAGTAAATCTAACAAACCAACGACTACTACCCCAATATTTTTCTCCTTGGGTATGGTCACCATTTTTCCATTTATTTCTCCAACTAAGACTTGGATTCCACCATTGTTGATTTTTAAATTTTCTAAATACAGACTTTTTATATCGAAATTGTAAAGTATCCATGATTGCATTGGATATTCCGGCAATAATTAACAATAATATAACTAACCAAATCATAATTTAAAAAAACTGAGTAATTGTTTCCATTTTTTTATGTACCATTGTTTAGGATTTATAATCCATGCATATATAATTGCTTTAACTATAAAATATAGAGAAAATAGACTACCAATTAATAATATCCAAATTAAATTTTCGGTTATACCAAAACGACCAATCAATAAACCCCAAATTAATTGCCAAACTAAACTAAATAAAAACCAAATAAATTCTGATTTATACCAGACAACAAAACTATCATTATAATTACTTTTTTCCATAACATTTTTTTTATAAATACTATAAAAGAATGAATTATTTTATAATCCAATTAAAGTATTCATAATACCAAGGCTTACCCGTTTTCATTTCAATTTGTTTTCTTTTGAATTTACTTTCAAAGACAATATCTGGATATATTTTTTTAATGTGAGTGGTTAATACCCCTGATTTATTTTTATAATCCAAAAATTCTTTTTTAGTTATCTTACAAATCAGTGTGTAATTATTATTTAAAATTGAGTTCTTTTTCTCATGTGATTTAATTATATTATTAACAGTTGAAAAATTAAGATTTAATTCTTCAGATAATTTTCTGATTGATATATTGTTTTCATTATATGTTTTATATATGGAATGTAATTCTTCGTCAGTGTATTTAGAAACATTATTTAAGGTCTTTTTTTTATATTTTGGAATAGTATTATTTATATAATCATTCTCATAACACCAAATAACATCACCCTTTTGTTTTGTTCTCCCGGTACATAAACGTAGAATTGATTGATACGATAGATTATTATTGTTATTTTTACCTGCATCTGCAAGCGAATTATAGTGTTCGAGAATAATTAAATCGGTATTGATTTTTATCACAGGTTTTACTATTTTCTCAACCCTCTTCCTAACCCAATCATTTGTTTGTTTTACATCTTTTCTTTGTGAAGACAATAATTGGATTGTTTCTGAATTGGATTTTGAATTTATCCCACCACTTTCAATATTATAACCCAAATTTCTATTAGTTGTATTGAATTCAGAAATGTATTTTATTTCTTTATAATTTAGTTCATGTAATGTCTGTGCGGTGTCGATAATGGTAAAATCAAAGTTTTCGATACCATATTTTTTTATTGATTTTAATATATATGGATTACAACATTTAGCACCTAATAAATATTCATTATATCTATTAATAAAACCACGGGTTGTTTGTCCAACATATTTTTTATTGTTTATTTTATTTGTTATTAGATATATTATTCCACAAATATCTGCATTTCTCTTGGGGTATGGAAGAATTAAATGTTTAATCATGTTATGATAGTGTCTATTCTCACGCTTATTACCAATAAAATAAAAATATCGTCTTTTTCTGTATTGAGGTACGAATATAGCATTTGGATATTTTTCCAATATAATATCTTTTTTTATTGTACCCAATTCCATTCTAATTGAACGTGAATGTCTTAATTTACCGTTAATGTATACTGAAAAACGTTTCGACTCTCTACCATTTTTATTATAATTTCCAGCCATTAACCCAACATAATACCAGTTAAGTGATTGATATATTGTTCCAATCTCACCAGCAGCCGGGTCAACTGTAGCAGTTATTATTTTATAGTTAGTGTTCTCTCTCAACCACACCAATGTTTTCGATATAAAATATGATGCCGTGTTTTTTGGAGTCCACCACAAACAAACACCTCTACTTAAAAGCAATATTTTTCCAGTAAAGTCATATTTATTCCATGTTGTTGATTTGTTTGCCGAATATTCTTCCGAATATATTACGACACCACCCAAATATTCAATACCATTAACTATAAAGTATATACCAAAAATGTGTTTATTGAATAATGGCATTGTTTTTAACCATTCATATTCTATTATAATTTTTTTCGCATCTAAATATGAAACTTCTTTAATTAATGAATTTTTTAAAGTAATATCATTAACATTGAATAACAAATTGAGTGATTCAATACTTTCCTTTTCTTTCCTTATTTTATATTGATATGCTTCCATGATATTTAAACTAAATAAGTCCATTTTTCATTATTTTTTATCTTATTTGATTTGCACCATCTACTAATTGTGCTTTGATTAACACCAATAATATTACTTGCATGAGCAGTTGATTCATAAATATTAATTGTTTTATTCGTTTTAATATCAATTACATACACTTTTTTACATAAAATTTCTTTTTGTTTTTCAGTGAAACCTCTTTCTTTTTTTGTTTTGGATATTTTTTCTTTAGTGTTATTATCTCTGGTTTTACCTAACCAATACTTAGTTGAGTTCTCACTTAAATGTTTTTTTTCTTCATCTGTTTTATTTCGACCATATTTTTTGGCTTCATCAGTACCTGCTGTGGCAATTCTTTTATTAATCCATGCATCAGTTTGTTTTCTACCACGTCCAGCTTTAGACATTTTTTCAAGTGTCTCAATAGTTGGAATTGAATTTCTACCACCATTACCAATATTATATCCAATAGATTTGTTAGTTGAATCAAATTTTTGAATATAATGTATTTCTTTTTCATTTAATTCATCAATGGTTGAACCAACATCAATTATCTTAAATTCAAAATTACTCCAACCATATTTATTAAATGCATTAAGTAAATATTGATTATGAAATTTATTTAAATTAAATGCACTTTTATATTCATAAATACGTTTATGTAGTGGACGAGTTGTTTGTCCAATATATAATTTATTGTTGATTAAATTTTTTATTTGATAAATAAATCCTTCAATAATTTCTTGATTTTCATTAATAAATAACACATATCTAATTTTACCACAATTCCAAACTTTTATTATGTTATTTAAATTTCCATTCTTTTCATCATCAGATATTTTCATGTTCTTTAAATATTTTGTTCCATAAGTATACTTATGGAACAATTCATCTCTTTCTTTATGATAATATTGAAAATCTGGTGGCATGTTTTTTATGTTTTTAAAACCATTTAACATGTAAATGTTGTTCGATTTATTTACAACATTTAAATCTGCATATGAAACAATTTTATTGGGTTTATAATCATTAATGAATTGTTTAAGAATTCTATTAAAAACACCAACTAATATAATACCCGTTTTTATTGAAAACCTAGATAATTCATAATCACCATTATTTAAATTATGTGTCATATGATTACCATCATTAAACGACATAACACTAACTAGTTCATTATAGTAATATGCACCGTAATTGATTTGAGATTTAACAGTACCTTGTATATGGTTTTGATTAAGAAACTCATTTTTTTCTTTACTGTCGATTTGTTTTATTATACATTTTCTTGCATTAATTTTAATTTGATTAGTAAATTTAAGTTTATTAATCCTATCTCTAATCAATGATTTATGTTTTTTTAAATCAAAATAATTATAGATAATACAATTATCATATTTAATTAACAAATCGTCTTTAATTTTCTTTAATTCTCCTTTTTTTAGTACGTGTAAATCATTAATATTTAGGAACAGTAGTATTGTTTTATTATAAACTATCTTTCTCATATATTCTATTTATTAAAATTAATGTTCTTTTTGATGGTTTTGGTGATAAGAAAAATCGATTTCTAGATTTACTATAATCTAACTCAAAATCGAATTGACTTTTTGTTATATCTATAATTTCAGAAGTATGTTTGTGTTTTAAAAACCAATGAGTAATCCCATTTACATTAATTGTGGATGGTACATATTTATTTTTTTCCTTATCATCAAGTAAATAATATAATGCTTCGGTAGCAATATAACAATGACCGTAAAGTGGATTATTTTTTACTGGTATTGTATTTTTATGTAATAAATCTGATGATAATGATTTTTGTATTAATTCTATTATTTCGGTCATGTCACATATATGTTTATGCATAAATACGTACAAAGATAAAAAAAGGTTGGTAATTTACCAACCTTTTTTAAAATATTAATCAATTAAGATTATTGCAAGTCACCAATTCCGAAAGTCTGTAAACCATCGCAGAAGATACGTCCGTAGTAACGGTTAATAACCATTTTCTTAGCGTAACGTGTCAAGATACCACGAATAGGTGTAAAATCGAATGGATTGTACATTACCGGCGTAAGTTGCATTGGAACATATGGAGCGTATATATATCCGGTCTCTAGGATTGAAGTACCTTTATGTCCAATCAAAATAGTATTTGCAGGAGCATATGGGTCACGATATACTAAGTAACGTCCACTTAGAGTACCAATTTTTTCAATACCCATGTTGTATTTATCTTGCTCTGGTGAAGCATTAGATACGTGGAAGTATTCTAAGTCATCAAATACTGCACTAACTTCAGGAGATACAACTACCCATGAAGCACCACCACGAAGGGTTGATTTGTGAATTTGAGCACTGATTTGGTTGATTTTTGTAATCAACGTCTGATTCCAGTCTTTTTGAGTACCGTGGTACTGAGTTGATTGTCTACGAAGACCATTATAGTCCCAACGAGCAGTCCAAGCCGCACCTCTACGTAAGTCACGTAAAATTTCACGGTCGATTTCAGCAGCCATTTGTTCTGAAAGAAGAGCAGTTAACTCAGCTTCAGCGTCAATGTTATGGAAAGCACTAACATCTTGTGCAAGTTCAGGAGTCCACATAGCACGCATTTTACGTGTTTCTACAGAAACAGTTACTTGGTCAAGTACGAAAGTTACTTGTGCCATACGGCTATCTTCTTCTAAGTCGTCATACACTCTATAAGTAGCAGTAAAATTAGGAGTACTTGCTGCACTAAGTGGGAAGTAACCATCGGTTCCCGGATACTGTACATCTAATATTAATATAATTTCACCAGTTTGGGTATTTACAATACCTTGACCGTATTTTTGAACCTTTACATGGAAAGGAACGGTTTGACCAGTAGGAATTCCATCAAAACCAGTAGGAGCGTCTAATGCAATATCAGAAGTTATTTTTAAACCAGCCAAGAATGATTCAGTATCCATAGGAGTACCAGCAGGACCAATTAATTTACCTTGGTCGGTTGTGTTAAATCCATTCATTTTAACTTCAATGAATCTATCAGTACCAACTACACCACTTACAATAGTTAAACCAGTACTAACAACAGACACACCACCCCTTGAACGATCAAACAATGATTCACCTTCGTCACCATATTCAGTAGCATAGAATGAATCGTATAATGAACGATCTTCAAATTGTGTTCTTTCATTATCTCCTTTTGTTGCGGCATTTCCATATGCACCATTAGGTGATGTATGTTCATTACCAGCTACATTAGTGTTTGTACCATCTTGTACCCTAACACTTGCTTTAGGGTTAATGAAATATAATTTACCAATTGGTAAGTTCAATGCTTGTACAGACACAATGTCATTAGCAAGCAATTTAGCAAATACCATACGGATTACAGGGAATGCTACTGTCTCAAATTGTCCTGAAGATGCAGAATTTGTAGACTCGTTAATCATATAAGATAACTGGTTTTCGAATAACTGCGCACAGTTTTCTTTCACGTTACCTTCTAATCCTTCTAACAAACCTATTTTTTCCCAACGGTTTGTAGTTACTTCTCTTTGTTCACGCAATTGTTTCAAACCAATGTTACCAACATCTGCGCTTTCGGTTAAAAATCCCATAATATTAAATTTTTTATTTTATAAATTAAATTATTTTTTTATTTCCTCTATTTTCAACGTACTCAATCAATTTTTTCATTTTATCGATATGGTCGTTGTTTTCGTATGCTGTTTTTTCAACTACTTCGTCAAGTTTATTTTTTGAAGATGATTGGATTGAGGTATTCACTTTATCTTCAACACTTTCACTTATTGTTTTTCTACTTTTTTTCATTTCAGTAAGGAAAGATTTGTACTTGTCTTGTGAAGCAGTAATAGTATTAACTACTTTAAATTCGTTAATAATTTTAACTTTATCATCCTGAGTTAATGCCAATTCTTCGTTCACTAATAAATTATTGACGTGAGCCAAATTAGTGTTGAAAACCGCCATTTCCTTCAACTGATTCCTATATTTTTCGAGTGCGCTTTTATAGCTCTCAACTAGATTGGTAACAGATTCTCTGTATTTTTTAGTTTCATTAACTTTTTTAATTAACTTTTTGTTTTCGTTAATCAAACCCTGAACTTTTTTATCACTACCTTCTCTCATTGCATGACGCAATCTGTTTTCCTTACCATAGTTTGTATGGTTTTGAGCACCAGTTTGTCTTGCATTTGAATGAGTAATTGTGTGTTGCATAGTTTCATCAACATCAAATTCATTACCACCTTTATCTTGACTTAAAATAGCATCAATTTCTTCATCAGAAATATTGAAGTCTTCTTCATCAAGCATTGATTGAGTAGGACCACCGCTTTCACGTCCCGGAATAGATTGTCTACCACCATGATTACGTTGTTCTACAACATCGTCTTCATCGATTAGTTGAGTATCCATACCAGCATGTCCACCGGGCTTACCCATTTTTTCTCTAGCTGCAAAATTTTGCGCACCAGCTTGTCTTTTTTGTTCGCTAACACCTAGATTACCCATAATACCGTTCAATTTTTCTTGTAGTTCACTTAATTGTGACATAATATCACCACTATCTTCTTCTTCAAGACTTGAAAGGTTCGTGTTAAGTTCTTCCATTTCAGCAATTTCTCTTTCGATATCATCCATTGTAATTACATTGAAATCATCGTCAGCATCAGCACCTTCAATAGCAGAACCTAAAGTACTAGAGTCAGCACCTGTAAGGTCAACATCTTCTTTTAAATCTGACATAGGTTTACCAGAAGAAGGTGAAACTGGACTATCTTTATAAGCGTTACCTTTTTTCATTTTCTCGTCTTTTTCTTTGTTCGGAGTTTCTGATTCAAGGTCACCCATAAAATCTTTATCACGTTCTTCATTTACTTTTTTCATCGTATTTGATTTTGGTTTTTCTTTAAAAGGTTGGTCATCTCCACCCTTTTTACCTTTATTTTTTTCATCAAAAGGTTGGTCTTCACTTCCTTTACCACCCTTTTCATTTGTAAATGGCTTGCCTTTACCAGCAGTTTCTACGACCTCATTGGTCTCTTTTTCGTTGTTTTCCATAACAGATTCTTCGTTTTGTTCAGTTATATCTTCTTCAGATTCTTTAACTTCGTCAACTTTTTTATATGACTCTTTAACTGATTTTTTATTATTTTTAATTTCTTCTTTAAGTAACTCACCAAATTTTTCAGGGAATTGCTCTGCTAATTTTTTAGTAGCATTAGCTTTTGCTGCTTCCATGATTTGATTATAATCACTCAAAGCATCTTTAAGTATTGATTTATTATTATTTTTTTCCATGTTTCAAAATTCCGTATCTAATACTATAATTTTTATATAAATACGTTTTCTAAAAGAAAAAGTATAATTTTTTGTAAAAATCACTAAAAAAACTTGTATTTTAGATAATTTTTGACTATATTGTGATTTTTACAAAACAAACTTGTTCACCGCATTTATTATTTTTTCATCCTCTTCTTTTAAATAAACACCATTTTTCTTCGTATAATTTTCTCCAAAACTAACACTTGATTTAGTGCTTGGAAATAAGTATGCACCGGGTGTACTCGGTGTTGCAACTAAGTCAAAACCAATTAATTCAAAATCATCCTGAACTAAATTCTCACCGTTTAATTCTTTTAACGAACCTACGCCACGACTTGAAATACCTAAGCGAATTTTATTCATTAAATAAAGAATTATTTTATCACCAATTACTGAAACAACACCGTATCTAATAAAACCGGGACTTACAATTAATTTTATTTGACCATATAAAACATTTTCATCATCACCTTTACCCCACCACATTTTTGTAATCATGTGTGAGATATTATTTAATGAAATTATTGATGAATCCGGATGGTCGGCTTCAGATACTGCTGAATTACCTTGAATTAACTTCTCGTATTCATTTACCTGAGCCATTAATATTTCTTTAGGGTATATTCTACCATTTTTGTTTTTTACACCCCATTTTTGTAATATGCAGTTAATTAAAACAGGTTCATTTTCTTTTAATTCAAAACCTTCATTTATTACGTTTGTATTTAAATCACTTTTAACGTAACCAGCATCATGCTCAATCAAAATACCGAATCCGGTTTCACCTGCCTGTAAAATTCTACTCATTTTATTTCATTTTATTATAAATACTTTTAATTAACGGAAATTATTACTACATTAGTAGTTTACCAATATAAATCTTTAAACATAAATAGTTTTGAATAATTAATTATACTTAGATTTCCTTATCTAATGTATTTATAATAAAATTTTAATATGATAAGTAACGATGGCTGTGTAGTAACCAATGGAAATGTTGTTTTAGTAGACCCTAACTGTGTGAACTTAGAACATGGTTTGGTGAATGAAATGCCCCCGTATGAAAAAATGCATATATATGCTGATTTAACAGCTACAAGAAAAGGGCGAACAGTTTTTGAAAGTGGTGTTGGTATTAGTACTGATGAAAGCATCACAGTTAACATGATGGGTTTTAATCAAGATAAAGACAGTCCGGATTATGGAATGTTTACCACTAATTATTATGATGGAAGTACCGGAAATAGAAAAAATTATGAAAGTTTTGGTATAGAAAGTATTAAAATAACAATAAACTCATCATTTATACCGCAAGTAAATATAAATTTTATTGATGTAAGGGGTTTGTCATTTTTTAATAATCAACCGGATGGTGAAGATTCACCATATCGAATATTATTCGACTTCCCACCACCAATTTTTAGGTTAACAGTAAAGGGTTATTACGGTAAAGCAGTTTCATATGATTTACATTTAGTAAAATACACAACAGATTTTAAATCAGATAATGGTAATTTTCATATTGATGCACAATTTGTTGCATTAACTTTTGCACCATTAGCTGATATTCTATTTAGATATGTAATTAATTTCCCATTAATAAATGGTGAAAAAATCGACCC
>PWLF01000253.1 GCA_003559475.1 Bacteroidales bacterium | reverse complement strand
CTGTAAACTTTTTGACCATTAATTGAAGCTATATTAATAAAAACCGGTTCTTTATATTCATCTTCATAAGCTGAAGCTAATCTTTGCAAATTGTCAGTATTTGAGTAACTAGCTATTTGTACACCAAATCCTAATGGTTTTAAATTATTCAAGTTATGGCTGTAAAATCCTGAGTTAAGGGATTCTATTTCAGGTTTTTTTGGTTTTTTTGATACTGTATGATCTTTTGATGAAATATCTGTTTTTTCAGCATCTGCTTCATCATCTTTATCATGTTCTTCTGTTTCTTTGCTTCCGGAATGAAAGAAACTGGCTATATCTATATCTTTTGATGGTTGACGAGAAACTTCTCGTGTTTTCGCATCATGTGTAGTTTTTTCTTTATCCGTTGTTTCAGTTTTTTCTGATAGGTGTTTGCTATCTGTTTTATCGTCTCTACTTTCTGTCGTTGGTTTTTTTGTATATTCCGGGTATTCTTTAACCGGAGGAATTTCTTTTGGAGAAATATCCTCTGCTTTTTTATCTATCCCGGCTTCAGCCATTAATTGTTTACTTTTTTCTTTATCAGCTTCAGCGGCAGCCATATTGCCGGTATTAATTCTGGCTTTAGCTCTAGCTTCATAAGCTTTATAAAAAGTCGGATTTAACTCAATACATTTATTAAGATTCTCTATAGCTGCATAACTATTTTCATTAGCGATTTTAGCTAATCCTGCATAATAATATACTTTGTAGTTTTGAGGAAGTTTTTCACGGGCAATTAATAAGTCCTCAATTGCAGCTTTGTATTGTCCAAGATAGTACAAGGTCGCACCTCTATATAATAAAGTTTTACCATATTCCGGGTTTAGATTGTATGAAATATCAAGGTCTTGTATAGCCATACTATAGTCATTAACACTAAAATGCACTTTTCCTCTTTGCAAATAAACTAAAAAGTCAGGGTTCAATCTTATAGCTATTGAGAGGTCTTTCATTGAGCCATGATAATCATTATTAAGAGATTTTGTAATGCCTCTAAAATAGTGAACCTGCTCTGAAAAGCCGGGGTCAAGTTCAAGGGCAATATTATAATCAGTAATAGCATCTTCATAATATCCCAGCTCTGTTCTTGCTAAACCTCGGTATAAAAAGGCTTGTGCGTAAAAAGGATTAAGTTCTATAGCTTTATCAAAAAGCTCTACAGCTTTTTCAAAGTTCCCTCTTTTTGCATAATTTGCCCCTTTATCTATGGCATCACCTGCAAAAGTTATTTCTTGATCTGAAGCAGATTGAGAATAAGAAAAAACTGTTAAAGCAAAATTAAACAAAATAAGTATTGAAATATTTTTTAGCATAATATTTTATTGTTGTTTTGTTAAATATGTAATTTTAGTATTAACTTTATTAATATTTTGTAAAATTGACCCTTTTAATTCAACACGCTAATATAGTAAATACTACATTAAAAATGCAAAATTAAAACAAAAACTATTAGGCTGGTAAAATAAAAATATTTTGTTTTATCAACAATAATGTTAATAAATTGTTATAACAGTATTATAATATTATTAAAATATCGTTAAATTGCTAATAACAAGTACTGTTTAATGAAGTATGTTGTTAAAATTATTATATTTGCAAAATGTTTTTTTTATAAATTAAATTCATTTTAGGTGTTTTTTTATATTTAGTTATTTCAAAAAACAAAAACTTACAATAAAGAAGAATATTCATTAAAATTTATTCGAATGAAAGGTGATAATAAGAATTCGATATTAGTTCCAACTGATTTGACAGCTGTTGCAGAATGTGCAATAAATCATGCTGTTGAGATAGCTCGTTTGTTTGAAAGAAGGGTTGTATTATTACACGTTTTAACAAAAAAGAAAAGTGATGTTGATATTAAAAACAAACTTGAGCAGAAGGCATCAAAATTAAGTGAAGAATCAGGACTAGAAGTAGTTTACCATATAGCTAAAGGAAGTATATTCTCAAAAATTAGTGAAGTAGCAGAAGATATGAATGCTGAATTTATTATTATGGGAATACATGGTAAAAAAGGTGTTCAACATGTTGTTGGAAGTTATGCTTACAAAGTGATAGTCTCCTCAAAAACGCCCGTGCTTGTTGTAAAGCAGAAATACTGCCCTAAAGGATATAATAATATTGTCTTACCTATAGATTTTTCAGTAGAAAGTACACAAAAGGTTAATAAGGCAATAAAATTTGCAAAATATTTTGATGCTACAATTAGAATATTTGGATTTTTATCTAAAGAAAGCTCTGCTTTAAGAATTAAAAAAGAAGTAATTCTTAAACAAGTTACAGATTGTATTGAAAGATCGGGAGTGAAAGTTACTGCTGAGATTGTCGTTAAACCCGGAGCCCATGTTCATAATGTTATTTTAGATTATGCTAAAAAAGTTGAAGCTGATATGGTTATGGTAGTTGCAGAACTTGGAGATAATTTTGCGGATATATTTTCTAGAAATTCTGCTGAACAAATTGTTGATAAGTCTGATATTCCTGTTTTAACCGTAATACCCGATCCTTCTAAAGATAAATTTACTTCTCCTCAAACAGTTTTCAGACCTTTTATTGACCCTTTAGGTGTCCTTAAAAAGAAAGGCTAATTTAAAAATTATCGTTTATGCGAAAAAATTATTTATTCTTGGTTTTACTATATGTTTTATTAAGTATTGGAATAACAGCCAATATAGAAATATTTGCAGATAACAGTAATGATGTAAATTCAGATAATAATAATGAATTAATTTCGATTATTGGTGTTGGAGATATTATGCTTGGTACAAATTATCCTAATACATCATTTTTGCCCGCAAATAATGGAAAAAACCTTCTTCAGCCGGTTTCTCATATCCTGAATGCAGCAGACGTGGTTTTTGGTAACCTGGAAGGTGTTTTCTTAAATGAAGGAGGAGATGTTAAACAATGTAGAAATCCTGACCTTTGCTACGCCTTCAGACAGCCGGAAAGATATGTTGAGAATCTTGTTAATGCCGGATTTGATATGGTAAGTATAGCTAACAATCATATTAATGATTTTGGACAAGAAGGACGTGAAGTAACCGTTAGAACTCTTGAAAATGCAGGTATAGCTTATGCAGGACTAATAGAGCATCCGACAACTATTATTGAAAGAAATGGCTTAAAAATTGGCATGGTTGCCTTTTCTCCCTTTCGAAATACCGTTTTTATGAATAATATTAGTAATGCGCAACGTATTGTTAAAGACTTAAAAGAGAAATCGGATATAGTAATTGTTTCATTTCATGGCGGAGGGGAAGGTGTTGATTATCAAAATGTTAAATGTGAAACTGAGTTTTATCACGGAGAAAATCGCGGTAATGTTTGTGAGTTTTCTCGCGGTGTAATTGATGCAGGTGCTGATATCGTGTTTGGGCATGGCCCTCATGTTACAAGATCTGTTGAACTTTATAATGACCGGTTTATAGCATATAGCCTCGGTAATTTTTGTACTTATGCAAGATTTAACTTAAGAGGTGAAAACGGAATTGCTCCAATTATGAAAGTATATGTTGATAAAGAAGGAAAATTTGTTAAAGCTAAAGCAACCCCTATAATTCAAACCGGAAGAGGAGGTCCAAGAGTTGATTCTCAAAAACGTGCAGTTAAATCTTTAAAAAGACTAACGGAAACGGATTTTCCTGATACACCGCTAAAAATTCATAGCGATGGAAGAATTGAAAGAATAAATAAATAAAGTTTTTTATTTGTAATGACCTTTTACATTTATTTGCTTCTCTTCTGATAATTCTAAAAACATTTCTTTAATATTTTCAGTAATGTGAGAAGCAACCCAACTTAAATCTATCAAAAATTTTTCTTTATCTGATATGCATAAAACCCATGTCGGAGTAAAAACTATTTCATTTATTGATTCAATATCAACAGACCTTGATTCTTTAAGAAAAGATGGTTTATATGTTATGCTGTTATTTTTAAAACTAATATATTGATTAGTCTTTCTATTAACAACCTGAAAACCGGTAAAAAGAATTCCTACTCCTATTACAAATAGTAACATTAAACTTATAAAATTGATACTGTAATAGCTTTGCGCCAATATATAACCATATATTTGATAGCCACTGAAAATTACGATCAAAGCACCAAAAATTTTGTAAAACATTCGCCTTTTAGGAGGTACAGCAGCCGGGCCGGATAAATAAATTGTTTTGTTTGCCATATTATTCATACTTTTTATAGTTATACAATAAATTAAAGTATTAATAATACAAATATAATATTTTTTTATTACTAAAATATATTTTATACTATAAAAATTAATGAATAACAAAAATTAAGTATTTACTTTTTGTAAATTCATTATTTGTTTGGCTTGAAACATAAATGCTTCCAACTTAGTATCATCGCTTGATTGCTCAGTTCCATCATACACCATTTTTAAAACCGGCACTTTTGGGTATTTTTTTGAGAATTTTTTAAGTAAAGTGTTTGCTATCGTTCCGGGAATACAGTGAAAAGGTATTAAGTTTACCACTCCATTAAGACCATGCAAAGCATATTCTTCAGCTCTTGCCATGCTTAATGTTGTTTCTCCTCTTATTTCTTCTGTTATATAAGGATTAGAGAGTTTCATCAAATCATCCGGCGATTGTTCATATAAAAAGTTTTTGACCATCCCGGAAAAAGGTTTTGTACATTTATTATAAATATTTTTTTGTATTGCAGATTTTAATAATTCGGAATAGTAACTTCCATAATGTTTCATCCTTTTTAATTCTATCTGTCTTTCCCAGTCAGTATAAAAAACCCATTCCGATAATGTTGAAATTACAGCTTCTCCTCCTAAATCTTCAATTTTGTTTATAATAAAATTGTTGGTAAAGTGATTTGATCTCACAAATATTTCACCAATTATACCTATGACCGGCTTTTTTTGTGTTCGGTCAACCTTTATTGATTTGAATTTATCAATGCAGTAATCTATAGATTCTTTTACAGATCCTTTATTTTCAATGGTTTTAGCCAGATGTTCCAGACAATCATTATAAACCTTGTTTGTTTCTCCTTTGTTAACTTCATAAGGTCTTGTGTGATATAATACTTTTTTTATATTGTCTATAGCTACAATTGCTTGCCAACCTAATTTTCTGAATCCTGCTCCAAGTTTTTTGAGGTCATCATCATAGTTTTTACTTTGATCAAGGATTATCATTTCTGTATTTTTCAATCCGGCTTCTTCAAGTATCATTTTATGAGAGTAACAATATTGTCCAAAGCGACAAGGTCCGTTGGATGTCGGCATAAAAAATCCTGCTTTGTTTATATCAAAATCATTTGAAGTAGCTTTTCTTAAAAAATCGCCGGCAGTAATAAGAAAAGGATAGCATTCTTTACCTGTTGTGTGTTTTTTAGCTAATTCAAGACTTTTACTATCTGAGATAGGTAAAGCTTCGGCATCTACACCATAATATCTCATAGCAGCTGCAAATCCGACACTATGATCATCCATGTGAGGAATGTATATTTTCCTGTGATTAGAGCAGGGGGGATGTGATGATTTATTTATTACTGTTTTTGAGGTCTGAGGTATTACTTTTTCACAAGATTCCAGACTGTCTAAGAAGGCCTCAAGTCTGGTTAACACCCCGGCATCACCGCTATGCTCATCAAGTTCAAGCGTAAGAAAATGCTTGTCTTTCATTATTTTATTGAAATATTTTATAATAAAAGAATCAGGTCCGCAAGCAAAATTCGTCATATAAACCGCATTAAGCTTAGGGTTATTTGCAATATAATCGGCTACTGATAATATTCTTTGACCGTATCTCCAGTACATGCTCGACAGATGCGGAACATCATTTTCTGAAACAGGAATAAAGTCAGCCGGGATTGTAAGTATTCCAAAGTCTCTTAGTTTATCAGGTATCTGTAAATTCAATCCTGAGTCACAGCCGTTGTATGGTCTGCTTACAAGCACTAAAGATGGCTTATCTTCAGGAAGATTATTTAATATTTCTTTGCCTCTGTCAGTTATAGATTTTTGAAAATTTCTAAGGTTTTCAAAGCCCTTATCTATAGCGTTATTAATTCTGTTTTTCTTGCAACCTAGACTTAATGCAAACTCTTTTAATTCATTACCGACAAATTTTTTATTGTATCCAAAATGAAAGGCAGGGGTCAGTATATTTGATTTTTCCAGCTCCGATTCTTCAATAGTCGCTTTTACCATAAAAGGAAATCCTTGTACAAGCGGACATATACTGGCAGTTTTTAAACCCGAATTACTATTATTGTTGATGATAGTTTTAGCATTAATAATGCTTGGAATAAAAATATAGTCAACATTTTTATTTAAAAGATACAAAACATGCCCGACTCCGACCTTGATAGGATAGCAAACTTCCTCAACAACGGTTTCGCAACCTTGATTAATAATTGATTTTCCCGATGCCGGAGAAATTATTACTTTAAATCCTAATTCTGAGAAAAATGCATTCCAAAACGGATACATTTCGTAAAAAAGTAAGGTCCTTGGTATACCGATAACAGGTGCATTATCGTCAATTTTTGTTGATGGCTCGTAAGTTTTAAAAAGCATTTTTTCTCTTTCTTGAAATAACTTTGGTAAAGATTTGCCTTTTGAAACTCTTTTTTCTTCATCAAATATTCCACACCTGCTTCCATATTTTAGCGGGGCTTCGCCTTCAATGGATACAACTCTTATTTTGCAATTATTTGAACATTTTTCACATTCAAAAGAATCTATATTGAAGCTGCGTTTAGCAAGGTCGAATCCTTTAAATTTTGTTTGTTTGTCTTTATCCTTTTGTTCTTTAGCGAGAATAGCAGCGCCCATTGCTCCTAATACATCATGGTGAGGAGGTACAATTATCTTTTTCTTGCATATTTTTTCAAAAGCAGCTTTTACACCCCTGTTAAAAGCCGTTCCTCCTTGAAAAAAGATTACATCGCCTACTTTCCTGTCTTCTACTACCGTTGTCAGGTAATTCATAGCAATGGAATAGCTTAGCCCTGCAGCCAAATCTTCTTTAGATACTCCAAGCTGCTGTTGATGGTTTAAGCTGGATTCCATAAAAACCGTGCATCTTTCTCCCAAAGCGGATGGGTTTTCAGATTTTAATGCCAGTTTGCTGAACTCTTCTTTGATGTTTACTCCAAGCTTTTCCGATTGTTCTTCAAGAAAAGAACCTGTGCCTGCGGCACATACTTTATTCATTGTAAAGTCTTCAACTTTTCCGTTTTTAAGAGAAATATATTTTGAATCTTGTCCTCCTATCTCAAAAATCGTATCAACCTTGGGATTAACATTCAAAGCACCGGCAGCATGAGCTGTTATTTCATTTTTGACTACATCGGCACCAATAAAATCTCCGGTTAAATACCTCCCGGAGCCGGTTGTTGCAGCACCGTGTATTACAACTTTGTTTCCTATTTCATCACCGATTTCCTTAAGACCTTTTTTTACAGCTTCTAAGGGGTTGCCGCCGGTTTTCAGATACCTGCGTGAGATTACTTCTTTTTTGTCGTTAATAACAACAAGGTTGGTGCTTATTGAACCAACATCAATGCCAAGATAACCGTTGCAGATTGCCTCATCTTCTATTGGCTTCGTGTCAGTATTAAAACTGTAATTATCATCAACAAGAGGCTCATGTCTTTTAATTTTGCCGGATTTTTTATGAAGATATTTTTCCAGTTTTTCAAGCCCTTGATAGTATTTTATATTACCTGATTCTATCATTGAAAATACAGAACCGATAGCACCCATGTATGCATAATATTCAGGAATAAACAACTCTTCGGCTTTAAGGTTTAATGTCTCCTCAAATGCTTTTATCATACCTTTATTAGCTGCAACACCACCTTGAAAAGATATAGGTTTGCTGTAAGGAACACCCTTTATCACATTACTTTTAAAATTCCTTGCTAAAGCTAAGCATAAACCCATAACAATATCATGTGATGGGGTAGCTACTTGTTGTAAGTGTATCATATCAGATTTCGCAAAAACACTGCACCTACCTGCTATCCTTGGTGGATGTAATGATTTTACAGCTAATTCCCCAAATTCATTTTCAATCGAAACGCCTAAGCGAGCAGCTTGTTGATCCAAAAATGAACCCGTCCCCGCAGCACAAACAGTATTCATATTAAAATCCTTCAATCTTAAAGCTTTCGAATTCTCATCCTTTTCCAGCTTTATCATTTTTGAATCTTCCCCGCCAATTTCTATAATAGTTCTAATATCAGGATATAACCTCGATGTTGATTTGCTTTGAGCAATTATTTCATTAATAAAATATCCATTTAAAATATCTGAAATAAGAATACCGCCACTTCCGGTAACTGATAAACCAACTTTATCATCATTTGAGATGTTTTTAGTGATATTTTTTAAAACATTTATGGTTGTTTTAATGGGTTGACCGTGTGTTCTAATATAATTATGGTCAAAAATATGACCGTTTTCATCCATTAATATTGCCTTTACGCTTATTGACCCAATATCTATTCCAATATAATTCATACCTTTTTTCTAATAAACTATTTAAAATGTACCTTCCTTTGCTTCTATCTATTAATATTCTTTAAAAAAACAAACTACTAATGGGTAAATGTATTATCTGAAATTAAAAGAATAGCAAAATTATTCAAAATTTGCATAATATAAATATAATTTTTAGTTTATTTATTGTTTATAGATGATGGCAGATTTTATTTTGATGTGCCGGGTTTTTGTGGTGGTTATTGATTAAAACCTTAAAAATATCATCATATAAAAAGACTTAGTTGCTTCCCGCTTTCTCCTTTACAAACTTTTTTACTTTCTACTAAACAACTAAACAACCTTAAGTCGCTTTATATTCTTTCTTAATATTCTCAAAAGTTTCATTAACGGAGATGATTTTTTCAGACAAATAAGCGTTTGTTCCGGCGAAGGCAAACCCATTTTCAAAGTTTCCTTTAACAGCACTGATAAGCGCTTTTACAATGCAATAAGGGCTTGATGACATTTCACATGTTATGATGCACTTGAATGGGCATTTCACAGGTAGCTTTTCTCCATTTTTAACCTTATTCATAAAATTGCTTTTTATAGCTCTTCCCGGCATACCTACGGGGCTGTTAATTATTTCAACATCTTCAACTTTTGAATCTATATAAGATTGTTTAAAAGAATCAGAAGCATCACATTCGTTTGTCGTTACAAACCGTGTGCCCATTTGTACACCTGAAACACCTAATGACATAATTTTATGTATATCTTTGCCACTATATATACCTCCGGCAGCTATAATCGGGATTTTGACATTATATTTATCTTCATAAGTTTTTGATATTGCAATAACATCAGTCACTAATTTCTCTAAAGAATAATGCTTGTCATTGATTTGGTTATATTTAAATCCGATATGTCCGCCTGCTTTAGGACCTTCAACAACTATAGCATCAGGTAAATAATCATAATGGCTTTTCCATTTTTCGCAAATTATTTTAGTTGCCCTTCCCGATGAGACTATCGGAACAAGTTTTGTTTTGCTGTCTTTATTCAAAAAACCCGGTAAATTGAGAGGTAAACCTGCTCCACTGAATATTATATCAGCTTTTTCTGAAATGGAAGTTCTTGCCATATCATCATAATTTGTCATGGCTGACAT
>PWLF01000176.1 GCA_003559475.1 Bacteroidales bacterium | reverse complement strand
TATTAAAATATAAAAAAACACATTTATTAACTATAATTTATAACTTCAAAAACAAGTAAAAAACTTAAATGGGTAAATTTTTTATTGCAATATATAACCTGACTAAAAAATACAAGATTATATTCTTTATAATTGTATTACTGCTATTATTATTTGCAATAAATAACATAAGAAAAATAAGTTTTATTGATGATTTTAGTGCCGTTTTTCCGCAAAGTGATAAAATTGAAATATATAATGAAGTAATATCAAACTCTACAATACTTGACCAGATAGTTTTTAACGTTTATCAGAAAGATACTGTTGCTGAAAAAGCAGATCCTGAAAAGTTGACTGCTGTTGCGTCAAATTTTACAGATAGCATATCAAGTCTTTTGATGCCTGAACATGTAAAAAGTATTACAACCGGTGCTGAGGAAGATATGTTTTTTGATTTTTTTCAGTTTTTTTATAATAACATCCCTTTTTACCTTGATACTGAAGATTATGAAAATCTTGACACTCTTCTTCTATATAAAAATATTGAGGAAAAGATGCGTAATAACTATATGTCACTTGTATCTCCAACCTCCATTTTTACGAGCAATTTATTGCTTTATGACCCTTTGAGCATTGTTTTGCCAAAGCTGGAATTATTAAGAGATATTCAAATAGAAGATGAACTTGATTTATATAATGGATTTTTAATAACAGAAAACCGCAGAAACGTTTTATTTTTTGCATTACCATCAGATGCTCATGGCACAACCGACAACGAGTATTTTGTAAGTACTCTTGAGCGAATCAAGGAAAATTTAGAAAGAGAATATCCGGGGATAAAAATAGATTTTTATGGTTCTGTTCCCGTTGCAATAGCAAACACTCGCCAAATACGCGAGGATATTAAACTTACCGTTTCAATAGCCTTAGTTTTACTGGTTTTTTTAATGCTTTTTTTCTTTCAAAGGTTACGTAATATTTTGCTGATATTTTTACCTGCATTCATAGGTGGCATTATTGCACTATTTGCTTTTTCCTTTTTTAAACCGGAAATTTCAGCATTATCTCTTGCTATCGGCTCGGTACTATTAGGCATAACTGTAGATTTTTCATTGCATTTTTTGACTCACCACAAGCATTCGGGATTAACAAAGAAAACATTAAAAGATGTTTCCGAGCCAATAATAATGAGTGGTTTTACAACAACATCTGCCTTTTTATGTTTAATTTTTATTTCATCACCCGCTTTGAGGGATTTGGGAATTTTTGCAGCAATAGCAGTAATAGGAGCTGCTATAGGAGCTTTGTTGTTTATACCACATTTTTCGAAAACAAAAAAAAGTACTGATAAAAAACTATATAAGCATACATTTATTGAAAAATTTGCTTCTTTCGAATTCCATAAAATAAAACCTCTACTTTTTGCCATTTTAGTTCTTTCATGCATATTTATCTATTTTACTCAATTTACCGAATTCGAAGAAGATATAGAAAAAAGCGGATATATTTCTGATGAACTTGCCTCAGCTGATAAAAGATTAAAAGAAATTACTGATATCACAGAAACAACAACATTTGTAATTTCTAAAGGAGAGGATTTAGAAGAATCCCTCAATAACAATGTCAAGATTATCAATGAGTTGCAAGACTTAAAAGAGAGTTCTGTTTTTGATTCTTACTCTTCAATCCATAGATTAATTCCTTCAAAAAAGATGCAAGCCGAAAAAATTGACAGGTGGAACGCATTTTGGACAGAAGACAGGATTAAAAAAACAAAAAACAATATCATAAAAGCGGGGAGCAAATTTGACTTTAACGAAAAAGCTTATGCCGGGTTTTTCGAGATGATTGACAAAGAATATGAAACAACTGACCCGTATGTTTTAACAAATAAACTTGGATTATTGTCTGAAAATTTTATTATAACTACAAAAGACAAAACACTTGTAGCAAACTTAATTAAAGGCAAAGATGATGATATTTCAGAATATTTAAATACTACATTTGATGAAAACCCAAATGTTCTTGTTTTTAATAGAAAATCATTTACAGAAAACCTTTTTGAAATACTAAAAAAAGATTTTAATAAATTTATTGCCGTTTCTTTGACAGTAGTTTTTTTGATAATTCTGCTATTTTTTGGCAGAATAGAGTTGGCAGTTATCACGTTTTTCCCGATGTTGTTAAGTTGGATATGGACTATTGGAGTTATGGGGATGTTTGACATAAAATTCAATATTTTTAACATTATTATTTCAGCATTTATTTTCGGTTTGGGTATAGATTATTCAATATTTGTTACAAAAGGATTACTTCAAAAATATAAATACAGTTCACCAAACATAATTTCATATAAAAGTTCTATTTTAATTTCATGTATAAGTACGCTAATAGGGGTTGGAGTTTTAATATTAGCGAAGCATCCTGCTTTAAAGTCAATAGCTTTACTTTCAATAATCGGCATCAGTTCAGTTGTGTTTTTGGCTTTCACATTACAGCCGTTTATTTTTAACAAACTTTTTTATCATAAAGGGAAGCCAAGAAAAAGTCCGGTAAATATAAGACAGCTTGCTGTATCAACATTCGGATTTTCTCTTTTTGGATTAACAGCTATAGCATTATCTGCTTTCGCCCATTTTTTAAGAATTATACCCTATAAAAAGCGTGCAAAAAAGCATTTCTTCAGATATTTGGTTTTTTTATCATGCAAATTAATAATTTGTATATCTTGGTTATATACGCCTAAGCGCTCTTATGAAATAGATAAAAGCATTTTTAAGAACCCTTCCATCATTATTTCAAACCATCAGTCTGTTATGGATTTATTATTGTTTTTATCAATGTCACCAAAAATTGTTTTACTGGTAAAAGGCTGGGTTTGGGATAATTTTTTCATGGGTCAAATAGTTAAATATTCCGGATTTATTAATATTGAAAAAAAATATGAAGAAACTTTGCCTGCGCTGAAAGAATCAATAGAAAGGGGAAACTCTATCCTTATTTTCCCGGAAGGAACAAGAACAAGAAGCGGCAAAATAAGAAGATTTCATAAAGGAGCTTTTTATTTTGCAGAACAATTAAAAACAGATATTACAGCTATAATGCTACATGGGTACTACGAAGTTTTACCTCCCGGATACTTTATAGTACAATCATACCCGGTAAATATTTGCAAACTCGGGAGATATAAATATAACGAACTTGGCTCTAATTACTCGGAAAGAGCCAAAGCAATGTGCAAATTATACAGAAGTGACTATGAAAAAATTAAAGAGAAACATAGAAATACAACCTTTTACAAAAAGGAAATTATTAACAAATACAAATTCAAAGGTCCTATAATAGAGTTTTATGTAAAAATTAAACTTCGTTTAGAACAAAACTACAGACTTATAAATGATATTATCCCTAAACAAGGAGAGATACTTGACTTAGGCTGTGGTATGGGAATACTAACCAACATGCTTTCTTTAACATCTGAAAAAAGATTTATTAAAGGCATTGATTACGATGATGACAAAATCACTTTGGCTAAAAATACCATTTCGGAAAATCAAAAAAATATTGAGTTTGAATGCGCTGATTTAATTAACTATGAACCATCCTTTTATGACGTTTTTATACTTTACGATGTTTTACATTATATACCTTCAAAATATCAAAAAACACTAATTGAAAAATATATTGAAAAACTTAATCCAAATGGCATGATAATTATAAGGGAGGGTGATAAAGACCTGAAGAAAAAACACTTTATGACTAAGGTCTCCGAATTTTTTTCAACAAAATTAGGTTTCAATAAAACCAAAGATAAGCTTTCATTTATTTCAGGAACAATGATTGATGATATCGCAAAAGAAAACAATATGGAACTTGAAATCATTGACTGTCTTAAAGGCACATCGAACCAGATATTTGTGATGAGACCCTCTCCTACTTCATAGCACAGAAGAAAATGAGGGTCTTATCAATTTAAACCAAAAAATAAAGATTACAATTATTTTATTTATTATACAAAATTTCTCATTTTAAATTAACCGCTTTATTTATAAGTTTTCTCTGATTGTTTTAGGATTACTTGTAACATTAAATCCAACCATCAGTCCTACTATTGACCCTTCTTGTCTTGGTGAATAATAGGCATTTATTGGAATATTCAAATATCCTGACCTAAATGTTTTTCCAAAAGCAAATATCATTCCTGCATTAAATCTATAGTTACCTCTGCTATCCAGATTTCTAATAAAATCATACCTATCTCTTTCTTCTTCAGGGATATCACTTTTAAGATGCCATCTATTATCTTCATCATAATAACCATAAGCCACTTGGTTTAACCTAAAGACCGGTCCTAAACCAAATTCCAGTCCCGAATCACTAAATCTGAACCCAAGCATTGTAGTAGCTGATGGAATTATCATTCCTGATTCCAATCCTGTTATCATGGGTATAAATTCAACCAGCGCCTGGAAGCTGCCAGCACTAAGGAATCTCCTCTCAAATTGATAACCGATAAGACAGTTAATCTGATACATATCAAAACCTCCATTAGGTCTGCCTGCGGTCATTCTTTCATTAGTTCTTCCCAGCGGATGAGAAAACCCGATTCTCGGACCACTCAAATTTAAAGTTGTTCGGGATGTTGTAATAGGAACATCATAATTTACCAATAAGTCTAAAATGAATTTGTCATTTTCAATATCAAGAATATTATTTACCGATAATTTAAACATCTGCTGCAATTGATCTTGCTGATCAATATACTCCATAACATCGGTCTTGATAATTCTATCACTCTCAACATCTATAAGTCTCAAAACAAAAATTATTTTATTCCCAAACTTTTCAACGCTACCTGAGAGCATTTTATCGGCATTTAACAACTCCCCAACTCTTACAAGGCAACTTTTCCCGAAGCATTCGTTTACATCAACACCTCTTTCTCTTAATAACTCTTCAGCATCATATTTACATAATAGTTCATAAATATCTGCTTTTTGAAGTTCCAAGTTTACCATATTAGCCATGGTTTGATTATCAACATTTAAACCTTTAACATCCATGCTTATTACACCGAGTTTTTTGCGAGACTCAGCAATAGAAGAATTAGCCATTAATAATAATGAAGCTACACTTAAACCGAAAATTAAATTTTTTTGTTTTCATTTTAATAAAGTTTTAGTTAAACAATTTGATTTATTTAAAAATTAGATTAAACAGTTTTTCAAACAAATTTCTTGAAGCAAAATTAGGGCAGGCGAAAAGTGTGGCAAAACGGATTTATAGGAGCATTCTGCAATTAATTGCATAAATTCACATATTACCATGTAAGTAATTTTTCATTTTGCATTTTTTGTTAAAAATTTGATTATGTGGCATTTTTTTGCAATATTTGCAAAAAAATAAACCTGTATTTGCAAATAATGCAAAATATTTATGGCTAAAAAAAATGCATCTATAAAGCAAAACTTATTCTTAAAAAAGATTGAAGACCTTTTAGATCCTTCAACATCTCTTGTTCATGAGCTTTCAGATATTTTAAATCTTTCCATGGACAGTGCCTATAGAAGAATAAGAGGCGAGACACTGTTAAGTATTGATGAAATAATTAATTTATGCAATCACTTTAATATATCATTTGACGCTTTTAGTCGTGATGAAGCAAATCTTGTTACATTCTCATACAAAAGTTTTGAAAATCATGCTGAAAATTTGCTCAATTACTTAAAAGATATTGAGGCGGACCTTATCAAAATAAGCTCTTTTCCTGAAAGTCATATTATTTATGCTTGTCAAGACTTGCCCGTCTTTTATCATTATAATAATCCGGAAATGGCAGCATTTAAGTTTTTTTACTGGATGCGTTCAATTATGAATATAAGCGAACTTGAATCAGAAAAATATGATCCCGGGCTAATTGACAACGAAATTTTTTCCGTCGCAAAAAATGTATATGATTTGTATTCTAAAGTAAAATCAACAGAGATATGGACTGATACAACTATACAGAGTACTTTAAAACAAATCAGTTTTTATTGGGATTCCGGCATTTTTAATACAAAAGAAGAAGCATTATCAATATGCGAATCCTTAAAAGCAACAATACTTAATATACAAAAACAAGCTGAGAACTCATGTAAGACAGGCACAAAAGATTTGTCAGATAAAGAAGAAGTTATAGAAAAAAATTATTTTTTATATTACAGTGAAATTGAAATAACCAACAACTGTGTTTTAATTGATCTTGGTAAAATAAAATCTGTTCATTTAAGCCATTTCTCTTTTTATACAATGAAAACCATGAATGAAGTTTATTGTAAAAAAACAGAAGACTGGCTAAATTCATTAATAAAGAAAACTACTCTGATTAGCGGAGTATCAGAAAAATTAAGGTTTCAGTTTTTTAACAAAGCCTTAAGGTCAATAGAAGATTTGCGAAAAAAAATAAGTGAGGAATAAATAAAAGTTGTATTTGATTAATGAGAGTTAGATTTTTTTTATTATTTATAGTAACCTTTTTGGTAAATAAATCGCTGTTTTCTCAACAAATGACTGTTGATGATGCTGAAATAACAACACACCGTTCATTTCAAATTGAGGCATGGTATGGAACTATAGATTCATGGGTTTTGCCTGCAATTACTCCTTTATCTTTCCTTGAAATTTCGGCAGGAGCAGGTTTCAATACAGAAGAAGGATTTTCTCACAAATCTTATTTGTTTGAGACAAAATTTGCTCCTGAGTTTTCTCATTTTGAGAATAATATGTTTTCATTTGTGACAGGGCTGTTAACCAATCCGGCTCTTTCTACAAAAAGCATATATGCCTATATCCCATATAGTCGTGAAATATTAAATAATAACTCACTTTTACATTTTAATATTGGGTATTCTTTAAATAAAGATAATAGCTGGTTAAATGAATTTTTTTATGGTATTCGTGGCGATATAGAATTATTTCAAACCAATATATTTTTACTTTCTGAAGTATTTGCAAGCAATTTTGAGTTGCCCGGTTATCAAGCGGGTTTAAGATTTATTATTATTGATGATTTGCTGGAAATAGATATCACTTATGGCAGCGGATTGGAAAAAGAAGAAAACTCTCCAGGTTTAAACTTTGGATTGGCATTTACTCCTTCACCTATATGGTAGCAGGATTTTTAAAAACACTTAAACATTCTTAATTTTTACTTTAACACTTTTAATCCTTTTTCTGTCAACCGACTCAATAATAAAATCCATCTTTTCAAAATTAATTCTTTCACCACGCGCAGGTAGTTCTTTTTTTATTTCAAGAATCAATCCTGCAATAGTATCAGCTTCTCCTTTAATGCTTTCTATATCTTCGGCTTTTATTCCTGTTATTTTACAAAAATCATTTAATAATGTTTTCCCTTCAAAAACATAATTATTATCATCAATTTTGGAGTATATGGTTTCTTCAACATCAAATTCATCACTAATATCTCCTGTTACTTCTTCAATAATATCTTCCAGAGTGATAATTCCTGACGTTCCTCCATATTCATCAACAACAACAGCCATGTGAATCTTTTTTTCCTGAAATTCTTTTAAAAGGTCACTTATCCTTTTGCTTTCGGGCACAAAAAATGAATTTCTTAACATTTTTTGCCATTCACAACTCTTCTCATCATCAAGATAAGGCAGTAAGTCTTTAATATAAAGTATTCCAATAACATTATCGAAACTTTCCTTATAAACAGGAATTCTGCTATATCCTGCTTTAGAAATAATACTAAGAAGTTCTTTAAAATCAGTATTAACATCAACAGCGACAACATCCAAGCGAGGTTTCATTATTTCTCTGGCGTAAATATTACTAAACTGCACAATGCCATGCAGCATTTTCTTATCTTCTTCAGAGGTTTTTTCATCAGAGGCAATTTCTATAGCATGAGAAAGTTCTTTCATACTAATCGTATGATTTTTGTTAGCAATATTTCTATCAATAAAACTAGTAGACCCAATGAGCAAAGAACTAAAAGGATTGAGAATTTTTTTACAAAAAGTCAGAGGAGACGCCATAAAACCAGCAAATCTAACAGGATAGTGTGCTGCATAAATCTTTGGAATAACTTCCGCAAAAAGCAAAATTAAAAATGTGATAACCAATACTTGTATAATAAAACCAAGGACAATATTATCTGAAAAATCAAATAATGTTCGGCTAACAAAAGTAGATAATATAATAATGGCTATATTTAAAAAATTATTTGTAATTAATATTGTTGCCAATAATTTTTTAGGTTGTTCCAGCAAATTTATCAATCGCTTGGCATTTGCAGTATCTTTTTTCTTAATATACTCTGCTTCTTTAGTTTTTAATGAAAAGTAAGCCACTTCTGAGCCGGAAACCAAGGCAGATAAAAATAGGAGTATGACAATTATTCCGATTCCAATAAAAGCTTCAGGGGAGTATTGATTAATGAAGCTAATATTAATAATCTCTATGAATTTCAAATAAAATAAATCCGATATATCTTCCAATGTATTTATTATTAATTATTATTGCAAATATAACACAGAGTTATTAAAAAATATAACAATTATTTATAAAAAAGATTTTCTTGCTTCTGCTTTTAAGTATTCAAGGGCTCTTTTTGTAGCTGTTTTTTCAAAACCTTTTTCCAGAATTTTGGCACTAAGGTCAGTAGATGTCGCATTTTCATTAAGCTGACCCGCACAAGAATTTATATGCTGTATAGTTTCTTCTTTAGCATTTTTAATCATTTCCCATGCTTTTGAAGAAACATAAAGTTGCTGAGATAGGTTGTGATCAAACTCTTCTCTAACAGCTCTAGTAAGTTTGCCATGAAATTGCGAAGCAGTCATTTTATGATCATGCACTCTTACTATAAGGTTTCTAGGACTAATTCGTTCCAATAACAATATAATTCTTTCATATGCCTGAATTTTTAATGGCATAGAAACCTTTTGTTTTGCTTCAATCATGCTAACATGACGTTTTTTCATTTCCTGTGAAAAATACTCCTTTAAAAGAGTATACGCTGTTATAAAAACAATAACAGCCGGGATAGTGTATTTTAATGCTGAAAGTAATTCAACCATCTTATTTTCTATTAAATTAATGTTAATTTATATTGTGCGAATTTACAAAAGGCTAATGAAATAGAACAACTTTTATTGTATATTTTTAAGAAAAACTTATTGTTTACCTCAACTTTTAGGTATTTTTTTTGTATCATTTTGCTTGCACCTTTTTTACTTAGATCTCAAAAAACAAGCAATTCTTACACGTTTGTATTTTAAAAAAAATGATAAAATTACGGCTTTAAGAACATTTTACTAAAAAAAACAAAAAAATTGCAATCAAACGGCACAATATTTGCATAAATAAAAATAAAGTTGTATATTTGCATTATAAAAGTATGTTAAATCTAAAATTAAAATTGCCTATTGATAAAATAATCCTACTCTTGTTCAATTTAATAATAAGGAGGCATAAAAATGAGTGATCAAGTATTGAAAGATCAGGAGTTGGTACGCCGTTTTATCGAAGGCAACCATTCAGCAATTGAAACATTAATTAAGAGGCACCAGAAAAAAGTTTTTTCTTACATCTTGATTATTGTTAAAAACAAACATCTAGCCGAGGATATATTTCAGGACACGTTTATTAAAGTTATAAACACCTTGAGAAGTGGTGCTTATAACGAAGAAGG
>PWLF01000018.1 GCA_003559475.1 Bacteroidales bacterium | reverse complement strand
ATAATCATAACAAGATCTTTAACAGACAGTTCTTTTGTTTCCATTTTAATTTCAGCAACATTCAGTTTAGAAAAAAAGTTTAATACTTTACCAACATATACTTTTTTATATTTTGCTTGAGATCCGTATTTATCAGCCCATTCTCCCAGCTTTCTCCCTAAATAATAGCCATCCCAAAAGCCACGATTAAAAACATTTTTGAGATTTTCTTTCCATTTCTTAATATTATCATCGTTGTAATCGCCTTCATATACAGCTTTAAGAGCTTCTTTATAGCATTGGGTTACTGTTTTTACATAATCCGCCGAGCGCCCTCTTCCTTCTATCTTTAATACCGAAACTCCGGATTTAACAATTTTATCCAAAAACTCAATAGTACAAAGGTCTTTTGGCGACATTATATATTGATTATCAATTTCAAGTTCAAACCCTTCCTCTTTATCAGTAACAATATATGACCTTCTGCATATTTGCAAGCATTCTCCGCGATTAGCACTATAATTCATATTATCAAGACTTAAATAGCACTTGCCGCTAATTGCCATACATAAAGCCCCGTGAGCAAAAATCTCAACCTTTATTAACTCTCCCGATGGACCGGTTATATTTTCTTTTTCTATAGCTTTAACAATATCAGAAACCTGTTTTAAACTTAATTCCCTTGCCATTACAATAACATCTCCGAACTGTGACCAAAACTTCACAGCTTCAATATTGGTTACATTGCACTGAGTAGAAATATGAACAGGAAGTCCAATTTCGCTAGCATGTTTCATAACCGCAGTATCAGAAGCAATAATCGCATTTATCCCCGAAGATTTTGCAATTTTAATTATTCTTTTTATCTCATCTAATTCATTATCATAAATAACAGTATTTAAGGTTAAATAAGTTTTAATATTTTTTTCCTTACATATCCTCGATATTTTTTGCAAATCATCAATATCAAAATTTGATGACGAACGAGAGCGCATATTTAGCTTTCCAACACCAAAATAAACCGAATCAGCTCCCCCTTGTATAGCCGCAGATAATGACTCATAACTACCTGCCGGAGACATTATTTCCATTCCTCTATCAAGCATATTCTGTTTTAAAATTTTTATTTTATAACAAATTTATACAACACCTTTTGAAATTATTTTAAAAGTTAAGCTTAAAAGTTATAATTTAGCAAAACTTTTTTTTAATATCAACGGTAAAATTAAGCAATATTTTCGAAAAATAAGTATTTTGAAATTTGACTGTTGATAATTTAAATAGCTATTGTATGAGTGGATTTTTATTTGAGCATGTTGTTTTCGGACCTATTAAAAGTCGTCGTTTGGGGATTTCTTTAGGTTTAAATTTATTACCTGAAAATGAAAAGCGATGCACTTTCAATTGTTTATATTGTGAATGCGGGTGGACTTTTCCTAAAAATAAGTGGGAGAAAGATTACCCCTCTCATGAATCAATCAGCCTGGAACTAAAAAAACGGCTTGAAAATATTAAAAACAAAGAATCACATATAGATGCTATCACTTTTGCTGGTAACGGAGAGCCAACAATACATCCTGATTTTTTAAAGATAATGACAGATACAGTAAGACTTCGAGATAAATATTTTAGTGATGCAAAAATAGTGGTATTAAGCAATGGCTCCATGTCAGGAGACGAAAATATAAAAAAAGCATTATTGATGGCTGATATAAATATGCTAAAACTTGATGCAGGAACGGAAGAAACTTTTCAGAAAATAAATAATCCTTTTTCAGATACAACATTAGATGAAATTATAAAAAATTATAAAAAATTTAATGGTAATTTTACAATTCAAACCTTATTTGTCAGAGCATCATTAAAAGATGAGTTTATTGATAATACAACCTCTGAAGAAGTTGAAGCATGGCTGGAGCATTTGAAAGTTCTTAAGCCGAAATCCGTAACAATATATCCAATAGCAAGAGAAGCTCCACTTAAGGGTGTTGAAAAAGTTTCTTTTGATGTTTTAGAAAAAATTTCAGATAAAGTTAAAAAAGCAGGTTTTAAAGTTGATGTTTATTATTAACTATTTATTACTTTTGTATAAAAACTATGGAACACACAGGACTAATTAACATTTCGCCTATTGATGGCAGGTATATCAATAAAACCGAACCATTACAAAAATATTTTAGTGAATCTGCCCTCATAAAATATCGCATATTTGTTGAAGCAGAGTATTTCAAAGCTCTTTGTAAGCTACCTCTTCCTCAATTAAAAGATATTGATAATTCCATTTATGAGAAATTAGATAATCTTACTAAAAACTTTTCAATAAAAGATGCAAAAAGCGTCAAAGAGATTGAAAAAACTACCAATCATGATATAAAATCAGTAGAATATTTTATAAAGGAAAAAATTGAAGGGTATGGTTTTGAAAAATATTCTGAATTTATTCACTTTGGTCTTACCTCACAAGATATAAATAACACAGCATTTCCCTTAATGCTTAAAGATGCTATAAATAATGTTCTTATTCCCGGGCTACGGGATTTATTATCAGTGTTAGAGGCCTTATCAAGTAAATGGCTTGAACAACCAATGCTTGCACGTACGCATGGGCAACCCGCTTCTCCAACCACTGTTGGTAAGGAAATATATGTTTTTTATAATAGATTAGAGAAACAATTATCATATTTAGAAAAAATTGATTACCCGGCTAAATTTGGTGGTGCAACAGGCAACTTTAACGCACATCACATTGCCTATCCGGAGATAGATTGGGTTAAATTTGCGAAAGATTTTGTTGAGAAAAAACTTAACCTAAAACGGTCTGAAGTTACGACACAAATTGATCATTATGACGGTCTTTCCTCAATTTTTGACTGTTTAAAAAGAATTTGTACAATAATTATTGACTTAAATAAAGATTTTTGGTCATATATTTCAATGGATTATTTCAAGCAAAAAATAAAAAAGGGAGAAGTCGGGTCATCTGCTATGCCTCATAAAGTTAACCCTATTGATTTTGAAAATTCAGAGGGTAATTGCGGTATTGCTATAGCTTTGTTTGAGCATTTATCAAAAAGTTTACCTGTATCGCGTTTACAAAGAGATTTGAGCGATTCTACAGTTATAAGAAATATTGGAACACCGATAGCCCACACTTTGTTGTCTATTGAAGGAACCATAAAGGGATTAAACAAACTGGTACTCAACAAAACTGCTATTGATAAGGACTTAGAAGACAACTGGAGCGTTGTTGCCGAAGCTATACAAACTATTTTAAGAAGGGAAGGTTTTGCAAAACCTTATGAAATGCTAAAAGAGCTAACAAGAGTAAATGAAGTAATAGATAAAAAAGCTATTCACACCTTTATTGATAGTCTGGATGTAAAAGATAGTGTAAAAAATGAGCTAAAAGATATAACTCCTTTTAATTATACGGGGATACTTCCTAAAATTAATGGCTAATTGTTTTAATTGTTAAATAATTAATATAGTTTAGATTAATGCACAAATACAAAAAAATATTAAAATATTTATCTCCTTATTGGGTAAGGGTTGCGTATAATTGTTTTTTTAATTTTCTTTCAGCTATTTTTTCTGTTTTTTCACTAACAATGATAATACCTATTTTAGGTATATTATTCAATGCTCATCCTGTTGTTGAGGAACCTGTTCCTTTAGCTTTATCAGTTGACTCCATAGAGCAAAATTTTAATTACTATATCAGTAATTTAATACAAGCTCATGGCGAATTCTATGCTTTGGGTTTTATAGCGGTTATAGTTATTATAACCAGCTTACTTAGAAACGGTTTCAGGTATCTTGCGATGTATCATTTGGCAGCAACAAGAACAGGGGTTGTAAAAAATATTCGCGATTCTTTATATGAAAAAACTATAAATTTACCTTTGTCATATTATACAAATGAAAGGAAAGGAGATGTCTTGTCAAGAATGACTAATGATGTTCAGCAAATTGAGTTAACAATTATTAGCAGTCTTGAGATGATAACCCGCGAACCATTGACAATAATGGTTTATTTAGTAACTCTATTTATAATAAGTCCGGTTTTAACTATATTTGTTTTAATCCTTCTTCCGTTAAGCGGTTTTTTAATTGCCAGGGTCGGAAAAAACTTAAAAGTAGCTGCTTTACGTGGTCAAAGCAAGTTAGGAATCATAATGTCTGTAATAGAAGAGACCTTATCCGGCTTACGAATAATTAAATCTTTTAATGCCGAGGATAAAATAACAAGGCGATTTTATAGTCTTAACAGTCTTTACACAAAAGTGATGACAAAAATGTATAGGCGTCACTATCTTGCGGGACCTATAAGTGAGTTTTTGGGTATTTTGGTTGTTGTAATTATCGTTTTATATGGGGGATCGCTTGTATTAGGCGGGCAGTCAACTCTTTCATCTCAAGCATTTTTAGGTTATATTGCCATTTTCTCACAAATTATTAGTCCGGCAAAATATTTCTCTAAAGCATTTTATAATATTCAAAAAGGTATGGCTTCTGTTGACAGAATAGAAGAGTTAATGAAAGCAGAAAATACTATAGTTGAAATAAAAGATGCTAAACCCATAAAAACTTTTAAAGATTTTATTGAATATAAGAATGTGTTTTTTAAATACGATGGCACTAACACTGAGGTTTTAAAAAATATCAACATTAAAATTCCTAAAGGCAAAACAGTTGCTTTAGTTGGTCATAGCGGTGCCGGAAAATCTACGTTTGTTGATTTGCTTCCCAGAATTCTGGATGTTAGCAAAGGTGAGATATTGATTGATGGCTTGAATATAAAAAATTTAAAAATTAAAGATCTCAGAGCTTTAATGGGAAATGTTAATCAGGAAGCAATACTTTTCAACGATAACTTTTTCAATAACATTGCAATAGGGAGTGAAAATGTTTCGGAAGATAAGGTTATAAAAGCAGCAAAAATTGCTAATGCTCATGAGTTTATAACAAAAACTCCAAACGGTTATTACACTAACATCGGAGAAAGTGGCAGTAAACTTTCCGGCGGTCAAAGGCAAAGACTGTCTATTGCCCGTGCTGTATTGCACAATCCTCCAATTCTTATTCTTGATGAAGCTACTTCTTCTTTGGATACGGAGTCCGAAAGATTAGTTCAAAATGCTTTAATGCAAGTTATGGAAAACCGCACTTCAATAGTAATTGCACACAGACTATCTACGGTTGTTAACGCAGATATTATTTGCGTGCTACACGAAGGAGAAATAATTGAGAGTGGCAGCCATAATGAACTTATAAAAAAAGAAGGATTATATTATAAGCTGCACAACACTCAATTATTTTCTTAAAATTATTCAATTTCTATTTCTATCCACTCGGAGCGGTCCGGTGGTTCAGGTGTTTGCCATTCTACCGGAGGATTTTCCTCAAGTTCTTTCAGTAATTCTTCAACAGCTCTCTCAATAGAAGGGTCATTGCCTTTAGCTAATTCATGAGGTTTATCAACAACTTCAATATCGGGATATATACCAACTCCTTCAATTATCCATTCACCTTCTTGGTTGTATATTCCAAATCTGGGAACTCCAATATATCCGCCGTCAACTAATTCAGCATTACGTGTCATTCCAACTAAACCACCCCATGTGCGAGTACCTATAACTTTTCCTAAATCTTTTTTCTTAAAGAAATAAGGTAAGGCATCTCCACCTGAAGATGAGTACTGGTTGACCAACATAGCTTTAGGACCATCATGAGCTATTCCAGGTGTTCTCATAGGGTCAAATCCTTGTCTGTACCAATAAACAAGCGTTTCCCTTTCAAGTAGTTCAATCATCCTATCAGGAATAAAACCACCACCATTAAATCGTTCATCAATAATAAGAGCATCTCTGTTATGATAAGCATACATTCCTTTGTGCATTTCACGGTTTCCATCAAAAGAAGTATTTGGAACATGAAAATATCCAATTCTTCCATCAGATAACTCTTCAACCATTTTACGACGGCTATTAACCCAGTCAAGATATTTTAACTCCAATTCACTCTTTATAGGATGAATAGTATAAGTACGTGCTCCGTCATTATCGGGAGTATCATTAACCGTGATTCTTGTAGCTACATCAACTCTGTTCTCTAAAAACATGTATGGATTATCAGCAGTTGTAACATTATTGCCTTCTATAGCAATAAGATAATCACCTTCATTAATATTAATTCCCTGCATTGTTAAAGGAGATCTCCGATTTTCATTCCAATTTTCTCCCTCGTATATTTTACTAATAATATAACGATTGCTCTCATTATCAACTTTTAACTGAGCTCCAAGCAAGCCTGTTTCAATTCTGTCAACTGTTTCAAAATCGCCATATTCAACATAAGCATGTCCAACATTAACTTCTGAGATAATTTCAGCCATAACATAATCAAGGTCAAAGCGATGGTTGACATAAGGCAGCAACTCGGAATAATCATTATATAAACCTTCCCAGTCAACATTATGCATATTTTCTACATAAAAATAATCTCTAAAAATTCTCCATCCATCCTTAAAAATCTGTTCCCACTCTTTACGAGGTTCTATACGCATCTTAAGATTATCCAAGTCAAGTTTGCCTTCACCTCTATCCTGCCCCGGTTTAAGTTCTGCTACACCAAAATCATCATTAAACCTATATAAAAACTTACTACCATCAGCTGATACTATACCTGTCCTAATACCATCCATTATAGATAAATTTTGCTGATCTTCTATTCTATAAAGATTCATGCCGGAATTATTAAAATAAACTAATCCGCCTTCAACAGCTTGAATATTCCAATAATCTCCATCAGGTAAAGGGAAAGCAATTATTCTTCGCTCTGCTCCTTCCGGTTCAATATTAACCTCTATTTCATTATCTTCAGGATTACCTGAATTATTTCCTGTCTCCTCTTTTGTTTCCTTTGGTTTGAATAATCGAGGGCTATCATTATTCAAAGGTAGTGCATAAATTCTCGTTGCACGATCATAAAGATAATTAAACTCATAAGAAGAAAATCTCAAATTAAAGTCCCTGTTTGATAAAAAGAAAATATATTCACCATCTTTTGAAAATACAGGATTTCTATCAGAAAAAGTATATCCTGTCAGCTGATGATTTTCTTTTGTTTCGACATTATAAACAAATATTGAGCTTTGGTCATTTGGATTTGTATTAATATAAGCTATCCACTTTGAATCCGGAGAAAAATCATATTGATTTAAATCTATATAACCCGGCGTATCAATAACATCAATATCGCCTGTATTAACATCCAACACCTGAAGCTGCATACTTCTATCAAAAAACACTAAATATCTGCTATCAGGCGACCATTTAGCGGGATATTTCCAACCCTGAGAGCCGGAAGATATCTGTTTGGGCCTGGCATTTTCTTTATTTTCAAGCAAATAAACCTCATATTCGCCTGATTCATCACTATAGTATGAAATCCATTTCCCGTCAGGCGACCATTTTGGATAAACAGCTCTAACTCCCTGCTGATTTGTCAAATTATGTATAGTTCCTTCGCCGGCAGGTACTGAGAATATATCTCCTCTTGCATCAAACAAAACTCTGTTGCCGGAAGGAGAAATTTCCATGCTGTGAATATGTTCTTTTACATTTTTAAAATATGGAAGCGTATGAGGATTATCGTATCTAATATTAACTTCAACTCTTTCCTCTGTTTTTGTATCAAGATTCATTTTATATAAATGACCTCCCTTTTCATAAACCAACTGCCCGTTATTTCCACTCGGCCACATTACATCAAAATCATCATGAAAAGTTAACTGCTCTATTTCTCCTGTATTGACATCATAACTATGAATATTTAGTCTTAATTCCCTATCAGAAGCAAAAAATATTTTATCTTCATACCATGTTGGTATATGGTCTGTTCCATTAAAATCAGTTATTTGTTCAGAATGATTTTCTTCGAGGTCATATATCCAAAGGTCGGATGCTCTTCCGCCTTTATGTCTTTTCCATGTTCTAAATTCACGGTCAACGTATGCAAATGCCAGTTTGGAATCATCGGGTGACAAGTCTGCGAATCCACCGTGAGGAACCGGCAATTCTCTTTCAAGTCCACCATCAATACTTACAGTAAAATATTTTCCCATACGTTTTCCATAGGGTGTTCTGTGACCTTTGAACAGGATTTCTTTGCTATCAGAAGTCCATCCCATAACGACATTATCAAATCCTCCTCTAGGAGCCATCAAACCCACATCGTTATAGTAAGTGAGTTGTTTTGGCGTTCCACCTTCGGCAGGCATAACATAAACCTGTCTGCTTCCACTATATTCAGCTGTAAAAGCTATCCACTTACCGTCGGGTGAAATTTTTGGAAAAAGTTCCAGCCCTTTATGAGAAGTCAACTGACGAGCTTCTCCACCATTGGCATTAACTGTCCATATATTTCCCGCATATACAAAAACTATTTGTTCTTCATTAATATCGGGGAACCTCATCATTCTCGCATCTTCATATCCATAAGAAAAGATGGGTGCAAAAACAAAAATCGCTAACGCAAACAATTTTAATACTGTTTCTTTCATCATATTAGTTATTATTTAAATTATTAGTAATTAAATTAAAAATCATACAAACGCCAAAAATACAAATTTTGATTTAAAGTTGGAATAAAATGTTGTAATTAAAAGCAAAACCATATTTTGCCTAATTAATAAATGTTTATTCAAATGTGTAATTTGTTTTTTCATAGCAAGACCTCCTTATCCTGAATAAAATGTTAAAAAAATTGATTAACACTTTTTTTCTAATTACCTTTGTGTATATAATATTATTTTTAAATTATTTCAAAAACCTTAATTAAGGTTATAAGTAGAAGAAATATAATAAAGAAATTACATATAAGCTAACTTTACAAAACTGAACAAACAATGAAAAAATTAATCTTATTATTAGTTGCAGGCGTTGTTTTAACTATCGGATGTAGTAAAAATTCATATACCGATATTGGGGTATGTGATAAATCACTGTTTGATACAGTTGATGAAAAAGGTGTATTAAGCATTATCATTAATTTAAAAATGGAAAATTATATTCCGGAACATGAATTAACTGAAAATGAAATTGAAAAGCAACGAGAGGCAATTAAAGAGCTACAAGAGAAGTTTCTTGAATCTATAGAAAGTTTGGATTATTCTTTAAGACGAAAGGGAGAGAGAAGGACCTGGCTTTCTTTGACAGTTACAAGCAAAACAACTACAGAATTTATATGCAGCTGTGGAATGGTTGATACAGTTTCTAAGAACGAACCAAATTATACGCAGGATTAACAAAAAGCAGTTTAGTAAATTAACTATATGTGATGATACTGCATATATTTTTAACAACTGTAAAAAATAAAAAGCATTATGAAACCTTTCAGAATAAAATTCATTTTACTAATATTTTGCACCATCCTGATGCTATGGGGGTGTGAGAAAGAAAGCCCTTATATTTTTGATATACCTGATTTTAATATAACTGATTCAGAACCAGCATGGAGCCCGTGTGGTGAGTGGATAGCTTTTTCGCATGGTGATACAGTTCCCGGCAAATCAGGTATTTATAAAATAAGCCCTGATGGTGAGGAAATACATCAATTGCACGGAGGTGGGCAAGCCCCTGCATGGAGCCCTTGCGGGCAATGGATTGCTTTTTCACAAGGTGCACAAATATGGAAAAAGAAAATAAACGGCGACAGCCT
>PWLF01000036.1 GCA_003559475.1 Bacteroidales bacterium | reverse complement strand
TTCATTGATTCTCCTCTTATATTAGAACCTAGTTCAGTTTCTGGTATACAAAGAGATGGTATTGCCGTATATATATTTAAATCATTTCTTTCTTGTAATTTATACGTAACAGAATCTGCTATTGTAAAAAAGTTATCTTGAAACTTTATATATTCTTTCATCATTTTTCTATTCATACCATAAGCCATTAAAGACCAAGATGCATAGCTTTGAATCCATCGATCTGAAACTCTTTTGTTTTGTGGTAATAAATTATACATAAAAGAATATAACATAAACATATCCCAATTTTCAGGGAGTTTTTTCCAATACAAGTTAAACTTTTTATTAAAATTTTTATGAAATTTAACATCATCCTCAAATACAAATATCTTATCATATCCACTAATAAGCGCTTGTTTAATTATTGAATAGTGAGATAAGGCTGCACCTATTTCATATGGTTGATTTTCATTAAATTTACCAACACCTGACTTATTTATAGGTTTAACTATTTTTGGAATAAAACCATATTGTACTGCTGAATACCATTCAACTTTTATACCAAGTTCTTTAAACTTGGTAGTCATGTTTATTTTTTTATCCTTCCTTTCTAAAAGATTTATACAATAAACTTTATCAAATAATGTATTTAACATATATTATGTTCTTTCATTAAATTGTGTATACTTATATAAAGTTCTTCAAGCCAAAATGAATAGCCTAAGGTAAATTTTTCCTTTGAATTATGAGAATATAATGGATTTATGGCACTTTTACCTGTCTCATATTTATATTTCATTCTTAATTCGTGTTTATTTCCTAGTTTTTCTTCTAACCATTGTCCATATATAGTTTTTGGATTACCTATAAATGTAGCGTTAGAACAAGAAGTATGTTTTTTAAGGAATGAAATAGCAGTGCCATAATTTTTTTTGTATCTATTATTATCAAACCATACCGGATATTCACCAGTATCAATTTTAAAAAGAGATCTTAAAGTAATTGGAGTCAACATATTTTATTATTTAAATATGAGATGCTTTATTATTTATATATAAAATAAATTAAAGGTTTTCAAAATATAAGGAACTTTTCAGCTCCTTATTTTATTTTTAATTTTTTTATTAACATTCATCATATAAATCATATATAGCATTAATGACCATTTTCATTTCAGTTCCATAACGATTGTTTATCTCTAATCCTACATCTGCTATATCTTTTATCGTAGGAACGTTTGGTGTTAGTGCATAGTCATCAAGAAAATCGACTACAGGAGGATCATATCTATCTTCTATCTTAGAGAATGCATCCATAATTTTTTCATCCGATGCATTATCATATATCTCTCTAAACATTCTTTTTATGTCAACCATTTCTCCGGCGTATTCATCGATAAAATTATCATAAGAAGATGACCATTCATTAAGCTTTTTTTTCTTTGTTTGTGATTCATTTACTCTCATAAACTCATCTAAATAAAATGTTCTATGTTTATCAGTAGTAAAAGTTGGTCGACCTTCATCATCATACTCAATTTCGGCTATATTAAATTCTTCATCTCCGGTATAGCGATATCTTACACCATCACCATCTCTAGATAGTTCAATCTCAATACCTCCCCAGTTACTAAGAGTTAAATAACCATGAGGAGTAAACTCATCCTCAAAAAACTTGTCATACTCTTCGTTTAATCTTTTTTTCTTGGCAACCTTAGATTCCTTAAGGAATGAATCAAACTTTTTACGTTTCTTTTCTCTTTCCTCTTCATCTTTTTTACTTTGTACTTCTTTTACGTATTTTTCTTTAATTTCTTTAAAATCTTCCTTTAATGTATTAAGAAATTCAACAAATTCTGATGCGGTCTCCGGATGTTTCGCAGTAAATACAGGATTTTCTTCATCTTCTTCAAGGGTATATTTCCATACACCAAGAGAAGAAGTTGCATCTTCATCTTCTTTAAAAAGAATAACTGCATAATCACTGTCATAAAGCGGATAAGCTCTTTTTGTTACAGGAAATTTTTGTGTTATTTGATTTGAAATTTTATTTAAATGTTCCCAAAAAGATTTATAAGCTTGTATTTTACTACCTGCCGCAGATTTAAAGCGACCATAATTATCTTTAACTTTTTTAAGAATAGCTTCTGCGTCCTTTTTCTCTTCTTCTTGACGCCTTTTATCTTCGGGATTTTTGTTTTTCTCTTCCTCTTTTTCTATCAGAGCATTAAAAAATTTAAAATCTTGGTATTGATTTAAATTTTCAAAAACATGTTTATCCATAATAATTTATTTTATTTTATATATCTATATATTTTTTAATTAAATTGTTCTGGATTCGATAGGAGAATTTACTTGTCTACATGATTTTAAATAGTTACCTATATTACTAGATGTTATTTGTTCATAATTAGATATTAAATAATCTGTCAAATTCACCCAATCATTATTTGAAGGAACTTGCCACCCATTACCAGCATTAGTAAGTCCTTTTTCATTATCAATAGCATACCAATTATAATGTCTGCCATATGCATCAATAACCTCTTGTTCTGTATTTAAACCATTAATTAATGTATAATCATATACTGTCATAGCACCATCTGTATCATTTTCCCATTGTTGAGAAGTTAAATTAGATGGAATATCTGTATTATCATTATATTTTGTTTCTTTTAGATTATCAATTAACCATATTTGATTTCCTATTTTAACAGTATCATAAGACTGATTATCATTTCCTGTATAATCATTATTAATAATTGTTCCATCATCTAGTGCTTGTTCTTCAACTGTTGCATTTCTAACTAAACGAATAGATAATCCTTGATTTTTATCTGCATTAGCTGCTGGAATAAATATTTCTCCTTGATCATAATCAAAAAGTCTATATATTGCACTATCTACATCTGCTTCTGATGATGTCCAATAATACCCCCAATATCCTAAATCCCAATAAGATAAATTTGTTAAAACAATTCCTCCGGGCAATGCCCCAAAATTAAAATTATCATTACCATGAACATTTGTACTTTCTTCCCAACGAGGATGCTCGGAAGTATTACAAACTATAATTTCTGTATCAATATGTAATATCTGATAATTAAAATGTATAGGTACTCCACCCATAGATAATATTTTTTTACTCATAATAAATGTATTTATAGTTTTTTTATATATCTTAAAATATTAGTTTTGAAAGAAGATATATATAAAAAAAACTATTATAATATGAAATACGCAGAATTTGTCGAATTTAAGAGATTGCTTGAAATTAATAATGTTACTATTCAAGAATGGATAGAAAATCCAGAAATGAAACTTTTAACTGAGGAGGAATTAGATACTAAAACCGGATATATATTAACTCGTAAAGGAAGGGCTCGGGGAAAATTAAATAAAAGAGCTAGAAAACTTCAAGAACAAATTAATGAGCAATTAGCTGAAAAATATTTAGATGAAATATTTAACACAAAACGAGATTTTTATAAAAGAATGGCTGATCTTTTACAAGAAAAACAACCAAAGGAAGTAATTTCTGAATTAAGAGATGAATTAAAAAATATTAAAGAACTTCAACAAAAACAAATTTCTATAATTGAAGATCAAGCTAAAAAATTTATTGATAATACAACTAAAGAAGTTGAAAACTCACTTGATAAATCTAAATTAAAAGATGCATCTAAAACTGATCTTAAAATATATTGGGGTCTTTTATCTACTCAAATACTTATGAATTTATTACAATCTTTTGTAAAAAAGGATAATAAATTGATTGGGGATGTTATAGATGATCCTAAAATTAAAAAAATTGCAACTCAAATAAATAAAAAATACATTAATCCTGGCGTAGAAAAAGCTACAAAGGCATATGCGGAACAGGCGGAAGAAAAGAAAGCACAGGTTGATACTTCAGATGATAAAAAAGAGAAGGAGTCTGAAGAAGAATCAAAGGAAGAAAAAACTAAAGAAGATTAAAAATTAAATTATTTTAAATGAATAAATTATTAGATATAATAATCAATAAGGAATTGGATAATTTATTAAAAGAGGAATATTCTACTATTAATGAAGCTAATCCTTTTGAAGATGTGGTTAAAGCCGGAGGTGTTGTAACAACACCTATAGAAAGATTAGGTACATATCCTTTAAGAGCTATTAGATATAGAAAAACAAAGGCTGTTATAAAAAAATATGAATCAAAAATATCTTCTCGGGTTGATAAAATAATAAAAAAATTTATTCAGGAACTTGATAAATCAGTACCTGAAATAACTAAAAGAAGCGATGAACTTCAAACAGCTTTAAAAACTGCAAGAGAAGAAGGTAATGAAGATAAAGAAGAATCTTTAATTACACAAATAAAAAAGTTTAATGATGATGTAAAAAGTAATCAAAATTCTCGAATCGATCAATTAAATCAATCTATTGAAACTCTTATCCAATCATATACTGAAGCAATAAATAAAAGAATTGAAAATCCTGGATATATTATAAAAGTTGAATTATCAGATAGAGGTAAAGCTGATCTTAAATTTTTATGGGAAGAAAAAGTAGCTAGTCTTCGACAAGATGTTTATGAAAAACTTATAAAAATTATAAATGATAAAAATCTAAAAGGACTTGAGGCTATTCAATCCGATATGGAAGTACAGATATCAAAAATAGATAAGAAAAGAGAAAGTATTGAAAAACAAAGAAAAAAATTAAATGCTCGAGAAGGAGATTTTGAACCTAAATTAATAGAAAATCTTGAAAATAGATTATCAATATTTTTTAATGCCGAAACAAAAATATTAATTAAAAAATTAGGTAAGCATAATTTTAAAAGATATGCTAAAAATAAAAAGGAATTGGCTGAAACATTAGTTGAATTAATGTTAGCTAATATGGGAGAACATGAAAGAGAAATTAATACAATACTATCAAAAACTATATCAAATCAATTATTATCATTATTATTAACAAAATATGAAAAAGAATTAGAACATATTGGAGTAGATAAAGTTGATCCTAAAAAAGAAAAGGAAAAAATATTAAAAAAAATAAAATTTATTACTGATTTTTATGAAGATTTAAAGGAACAAAAACTAAATGCGTCAGAAATTACATTTAGACTAATATCTCTTTCAAATCCAGATTTTAAAGAAGTTCTTGAAGAAATGTTTGAAGCTGGAACTGAAATAATGTCGTTTAAAGAAAGAGTTAAAATTATTAAACAATTAAAACCTATTTGGAAAGATTTTCAGCATTCTGTTAAATATTCAGAAGAAAAATATGGTTCTGAAATCATAAAAATGGTTAAACAATTTTTAACACCTGAAGAAAGAGAAGAGGTATTTGAAGGATTTGTGTCTTTCAAAAAATATAAAAAATATTATATTTAATATGTCTAAAATAATTACATTTGAAGAATATAAAAAACAACTAAATGAAGATTTTCATAATCCATTTGAGATAGATGATGAATCTGTGACGAAAAAAACTGGTTTAGTTTCTGATAAAGGTGGATATCTTAAAAAAAGGAAACCAACATTTAATCCTTCAAGAATAGAATGGTCAAAAAGACCAGGTGGAGATTTTACTGTTATCTCAAAAACTCATTTTGCGAGAGGAGAAATAGTAGAAGTATGCCCAGTTATTATTTTAGAAGAACTGGCAAAAACTGTTACCGGTTTAAAGGATATAATATTTGAAATTGATAGAAAAAAAGGAGAATGGGGAGTTGTTCTTGGTTATGGTTCTCTTTATAGACATTCAGATAAACCAAACTGTGAATATGCTTATAATAAAGGTTCTAAACAAATGTTTTTTATAACTAAAAGAACTATTAAAGTAGGTGAAGAACTTACTATTCATTATGGAAAAGATTATTGGAATGAAAGAATGAATTTTAATCTTATAGGTGATGAGGGACGAAGTGATCAAAATCAAGGAATGCCTACACAATCCGATAAAACCGAAGAAAGTGAGGTTCAACCTAATAAAGCAGATACACAAGATAAAAATTTTATAAAACAAATATCTGACCCACGAAATCCTCATAATCCAGTAAAAAGTGGAAGAGCTATTAGAGGAATGGGGCAACAATAAATAAGTATAAATAATTAAATATTAATATATTAAATATAATAATTTATGGAAAAAATAAAAGAATTTAAAATATCTCTTATGCAAAGAGATAACAAAAAAGAGTTGAAGGAAAATGAACAAGAAAAATCTGCCTTTATTACTAAAGCAACAGCGAAATTTGATTTAGAAAAATATTTTAAAGAAAATAAAAAAGTTATACCAGAAAAACGAGAAGAATATGAAAATTTTATATCTACATTATCTAAATTAATTTATAATGAATTATTAAATAAATGTAAAGATCATGTTGATAGTGTTGGTATTTGGATTAATATAGATGGAATAACATATGAAAATTCTATAGATATTGACGTTATTCAAAAAATGGAAGAATACGGGGAAGATGATGTAAATGGCATATTTGAATTAATTAAATTAACAATACCAAATGAAACTTGTATCTGAATCCATAAAAGATTATTTAAAACCTAAATCTAAAGAGCAGATTTTAAAAGATATAGAACTTTTATCCCAAGAAAGAAAGGATCAAGAATTAATAAAACAAGCAAAAAAAGGTAACAAAGAAGTAGTTGAATTGTTGCTTGATGCTGGAGCAGATCCTAATATTCAAAATGAACGGGATGAAACAGCTTTAATATGGGCTTCAACGTATGGTAATAAAGAGGTAGTTGAAATGTTGCTTGATGCTGGAGCAGATCCTAATATTCAAAATGAACGGGATGAAACAGCTTTACATTCGGCTTCAATGCATGGTCATAAAGAGGTAGTTGAAATGTTGCTTGATGTTGGTGTAGATCCGAATGTACAAAATAAATATGGTAAAACAGCTTTAATGTGGGCTGCAGTAAATAATCATAAAGAAATAGTTGAAATGTTGCTTAAGGTTGGTGTAGATCCAAATATACAAGATGAATATGGTAAAACAGCTTTACATTTTGCTTCAATGGAGGGTCATAAAGAGGTAGTTGATTTACTTAAGAAATATGGTGCTGAAATATATAAAAAAAAATAAAAAAAAATATTATGAAGGCTAAGTTTATAAAACAGTTTATTAATGAAGGAAGATATGATAATAATAATTTAGATGAACCAAATTCATATTATACGGTTACTAAACCATTTAAAATTTATATAAAGTCTGGTGATAGACCTGCTGGTTATTATGGAGCATCTCAGGTTTATGAACCTATATATAAAGAAGTATTTGCACGCCCGGGTGACGAAATCCAAAATCTTCACGGCGGTAAATTTTTTAAAGGGGAAGCATCAAATAATCAAAGGGTACATGTAAGAACTACCCCTAAAGTTAAAAGTCCATTTGAAAGGGGACTTGGTGAATTCCAGAAATTTCCTCTTGATAAATTAATAAGAGTAAAATAAACATGAAAAGAAATATATTTTCATTAATTATATTTTTAATTTCGATAATTATTGTTAACCCACAATGTAAAATATTTGTAAACAGTCTTCATCGAAATAAATTATATCCTTATGTATGGGATGAACAGCATCACACAGCTATACTTGAAGAAACCCAACAAACTCATTTTTATAAAACATTAAGCGATGAATATGATTATAAAATAGTAGTATATCATGAAGAACACTTGGCTGGAGTTGAATTTAAAGTACTTAACAGCGAAGAACAAATATTATTTTCTAATGAATATACCCATAAAATGAATTGGGATTTTTCTGTTGATTCAACACAACAATTCTTGATAAAAATAAATGTCCTTGAAACTCATAATGATGAAAGGATATTACCAAAAAATAATCCTAAAAGAAATGGTTGTGTCGTTATAATGTTCGGTAGAAAGGAAATTTCTTATTAATAAGAGTGCATCTAAATAAATTTTATAAACGGTTAAATATAATATTAATTATTTAGTTTAAAACTCTTAGATACACTAAGAATATATCCAGAAATCATTTTTTATTATAAATATTATACTTAAAACTTTATTATTGCTTATAAGTAAAATAAGTTAAACGTTTTAAACATTATATTTAAAGAATATTCTTTAAATATTTATAAATGAACTAATTATATAAAGGGTGAATAGAACAGAAGAAAAAAATATTAGACACGGGGCAATAGTACCTTTAATTGGAGGTTTTTGTATTGCCGCAACGAATACTATTGGAACAGTTCCAAGTGTAATTTTTTCATATAAATGTTTTTTTGAAAATGATAAATTATATTTAAGATATTTATCCGAAAAAAATTATAATGTACCTTATTACCAAATTGATAAATTAAATAATACTCAAATAAGGGATTTATCGAAAAAATATAAAAATCTGGATTTAATCCATGGAATTCTCCCGTGCGCCGGCCTTTCGGCAGCTTCTTCTTTAAGTAAAGAAAATAGAAAAAAATCTCCTGCTAATGATTGGATGTTTAAAGCAGCAGAATTTATTTTAGGGGTATTTAAACCCAAAGTTTATGTTTTTGAAAATGCACCCGGTTTATTTACAAACACAGGTAAACACATTAGAGAAAAACTACAAAATATAGCTATAAAATATGATTATTCTATTACTTATTATAGAACAGATACCCTAAATCATGGTATACCCCAAAAAAGACCTCGTACTTATTGTATATTTTATAAAGGTAAAAAAGCCCCTTTATTAAATAAAATAAATAAGCATACTCCTAACATAATAGATTATTTAAATCAAATACCAAAAAATGTAACATTACAAGATAAATATGTGGTTCATGAACCTTACATAGATGATTTTGAGATTGTAAAATTCATGAATGAAAAATTTGGAAAAAAATGGAGAGAAGAAATGTTAAAGGTTAGACCTCATATATCTTCTTATATTTTTTTAACTAAAAAAGGACTTTTAAATAATTTTTATGAATGGTTAAAAAATAATTCTAATACAAGCCCAAAAATATTAAAAGACGTTAAACATATAATTAAAAAAACTTCTATGGGTAAAGGCTATAGGTTATCTTATAGACACTTAATATTAGATAAAGAATTTATATACACTGTAATAGGAGAAATGATGGAAAGAAATATTCACCCAGTTGAAAATAGAAGAATGAATATTAGGGAATATTTACATTTAATGGGATTTCCTCATGATTTTGAATTATATAATAAAAGGGAATATTTTAAAATAGCCCAAAATGTACCGGTTAAAACATCAGAAGATATAATTAATGAAATAATTGAGTTAATAAAAGGGAATAGAAATATAAGTAATAAAAGATTTATTATGATTGATAATTTAAAAAAGGAAGAAATTAAAACTAAATGTTTATTTTAAAACTTTGTTGCTGTTTATAAATAAAATATATAAATGAACCTATAATTAATTCTAAAGATAAATTAACATGAAACATATAATTATAGAAGGAGGAGATAATTTAGGAAAAAATACCCTTATTAAAAATTTATCAGATTATTATAATTTTGATAATGTAATTATTCGACATTTTGGTAAGCCACCTAAACTTTTTGTAGAAAGTATGTCTCCTTTAGAATTTCAAATACAATGTTTTTATAAAGAAGCTCAAATAGCTGATTATATTCGACAGTTGGAAAATGATGAATATAATTATTATGAAAATATATTAATTTGGAATCGATCTCATTTAGGTGAATATGTTTATTCACAGATGTTCAGAGGAGAAGACCCTGAAAAAATAGAAATTTATCTTAATAATTATGAATCGGCAAATCTTATTAATAACCCTGATGAAATATTTCTTATATTATTAACAGCTGATCCAAGTTTCTTTTTAAGTAAAGAAGACGGAAAATCATTTTCTAAAAATATAGAAGAAAAAACAAAAGAACTTAAGTTGTTTAATGAAGTATTTGAAAAAAGTTTAATTGATAATAAATTAATATTGAAGGTAAATGATGGTAAAAGTTTTTTACCAGAAAGATACATATTTAATGAAATATTAAATTTTATTAGTAAAAATAAATAGATGCGAAATAAAAAAATTGCTCTAATTACCGGTATTTCTGGACAAGATGGAAGTTTTTTATCTGAACTTCTTTTAAAAAAAGGATATGAGGTTCATGGAATAATAAGAAGAAGTTCTTCTTTTAATACAAGTAAAATTGATCATATTTTTGATAAATTAGAACTTAATTATGGCGATTTAACTGATTCAACCTCAATAGATACTATTATTCAAAAAATAAAGCCGGATGAAATATATCATCTTGGTGCACAATCACACGTTAAAGTTTCTTTTGATATACCAAAATATACAAGTGATGTAAATTCTTTTGGAACATTATATTTATTGGAGTCGATGAAAAAACATGTACCAAATGCAAAATTCTATAATGCATCATCATCTGAACTTTTTGGTAAAGTACAAGAAACGCCCCAAAATGAGAATACTCCATTTTATCCCATATCTCCTTATGGAGTTTCCAAAATACACTCATATTGGATGACTAAAACTTATAGACAGTCATATAATTTATTTGCCACAAATGGAATATTATTTAACCATGAGTCTGAACGAAGAGGCGGTACTTTTGTTACTAAAAAGGTAATCTCAAAATTAATTGATATGATAGTATATCATGGAAATGTTGAACCTCTTTTAATAGGAAATTTAGAAGCAAAAAGAGATTGGGGTTATACACCAGAATATGTAGAAGGTATGTGGAAAATGTTACAACATTCTGAACCAGATGATTTCGTATTAGCAACAGGCGAAACACATAGCGTACGTGAATTAATTGAAGAAGCTTGTAAACAATTAAATCTAAATTTAGAGTGGTATGGAAAGGGTAAAAGTGAAATTGGTATTTGTACAAACTTAGGTATTTCAAGAAAAACTATTGTGAAAGTAAATCCAATATATTTTAGGCCGAATGAAATAAATTCACTTTTAGGAGATCCTTCAAAGGCAAAAAAACTATTAAATTGGGAAGCTAAAATAAAATTTAAAGAACTTATAGAAATAATGATAAAAAATGAGTTTAATAAATAAAATTTAATGGAAATAAAAGAATTAGAGTGGGAACCTAAAACTAATTAAAAAGAAATAAGTAAAACTTATAAATGGTTTTTAGAAAATTATAATAGTATGAAAAAATATTATATAGACATAAAAGTAACTGGTAATAAAACAGATTTAAAAGACTTCTTATTACTTTGTAAAAAATTGAATATCTTTGTATAGTAGGTAGTTCAACAGAAATACCCTTGCATGTAGATGGTGATGGGTCAGGTGACCTTAGATTTGACTTTAAAGGAATTGAAGTAGAAATAGATAAAGAAAAAATGGAAAAGGAACTTAATACAGGAAATAAATTAAGTTCTCATTTTATAGGAGAATAATATGCAAAAAGTAAAAGACATTCGAGATAAATTTGTAAAGCTTTATCAAAATCAAGAATTTGTTATTGATAAAACAGGAGTAAAAGTTATTGATATTATAGGTAAACAATTTGAGGCAGACGAACCATATATATTTGGAATGCCTAATTATGATTATATTCAAAGAGAAATAGAATGGTATAAATCTAAATCACTTAATGTTTATGATATCCCGGGTGGACCACCTAAAATATGGGAACGGGTTTCTGATGAAAACGGATTTATAAATTCAAATTATGGGTGGATGGTTTTTTCGAAAGAAAATGGATCCCAATATCAAAATTGTTTAAATGAACTTCGCAAAAATAAAGATTCACGTAGAGGAGTTATGATTTATATGCGTCCGGAAATGTGGAATGACTATGATAAAAATGGTATGAGTGATTTTTGTTGTACCTGGGGCGTTCAATTTTTAATAAGAAATGATATATTATATTCTTATATAATTATGAGAAGTAATGATTGTGTTTTTGGTTTTAAAAATGATAGAGCTTGGCATCAATATGTATTAGATAAATTGTCAAAAGATCTAAATATTAAAAATACTAAAATGATATGGAATGCTGGTTCTTTACATATATATGAACGTCATTTCTATTTATTGGAACATTATATAAAAACCGGGGAAACGCATATAACTAAAAAAGAATACGATAAATTATATATAAAATAAATAACTTATTAAAATGGAAGTATTTTTAGGTGGTACGACGGCTGAAGGAACAAATTGGAGAGAAAGACTTATCCCTTCACTTAAATGTAATTATTTTAACCCTATTGTTGATAATTGGGATGAAGAAGCACAAGAATTAGAAAAAGAAAAAAGAAAAACTTGTGATTTTGTTTTATATGTTATATCTCCTTTAATGGAAGGAAGTTTTTCGATTGCTGAAGTTGTAGATGACTCAAATAAAAGACCGGAACAAACAATATTATGTTTTATCGAGGAAGATGGAATAGAAGAATATAAAGAAAAGGAATGGACCGAACATCAAAAGAAATCTAATGAATCGATTAAAAAATTAGTTGAAGAAAATGGTGCAATTGTTCTTGAAAGTTTATTAGAAGTATCTCAATTTTTAAATGAAATTTATGACGAGTAAAATTAATTTATGAAAAGAATTAACAAACAAACTGATTTTTTAGGATAATCCTAAAAGACATTGGAAGAATCATGTTTTAGATTAAAACTTTTATTATTAAGCTAAATATAAATAAAAATTATATTATTATGAAAAATAAGTTAACTGAAATTGTTGTGGTTCTTGATGAATCAGGTTCAATGGAAGTATGTAAACATGATACTATTGGTGGATTTAATGAGTTTATAAAGACTCAAAGAAAAATTAAAGGAAAAGCAAACGTTACTCTTGTAAAATTTAGTGATTATTATAAAATAGTTAATGATGGTGTTGATATTAATCATATTACTTTACTTAATGATAAAAATTATACTCCTTCCTTTACAACCGCTCTTCTTGATGCTGTAGGTAACACTATTAATAATGTTGGAAACAGGTTAGCAAAAACTCCTGAATCAGAAAGACCTGAAAAAGTTATCATGACCATTATAACTGATGGTTATGAAAATGCTTCGGTTGAATTTACTCGCAAACAAATATTTGAAATGGTTAAGCACCAAAAAGAAAAGTATGCCTGGGAATTTTTGTACATTGGTGCAAATCAAGACTCATGGGCTGAATCATCTTCTATTGGAGTAGATAAAGCGGTTAATTATGATACATCTAATTCAATAGGAATGTTTGATTCAACTGCTCAATATATAACTAATTATAGAGTTGATAATAAATTAGATTTATCGGTTTTTGATTCAAAAATAAAAGAAGAAGATAATAAATGATTTATATTGGAGTCATATATTGTGCAACATCTCCATCTGGAAAAAAATATTATGGTTATTCAACTGAATTTAATTCAAGAAAAAATGGTCATAAAATAGCTTCATTAGATAAAAATATAAAAACTCATTCTGATGAAATTAAGAAAATAATAGGCGAAAATAATACAAAATAAACCAAAGATAGAGTGCGAATATTGTTATAAAAAAATTAGTAAAACTAATTATAATAAGTGGCATGGAAATAATTGTAAATTAAAAGATACTAACTCTAAATAAAAATTAAAAATGGAAAATTTTAAAAAAGATTGGACACATAAAAATGTAGAAATTGTAGATATAAGAAAATTATCGAATCTTTATTTATTATCTATTAAAAGTAAAGACATTAATAAACCTTTATTTGTAAATTCACGAATATTTGAGGATAGACTAAAATCTTATTATTTATTTCATCCCAAAGAATCATTAGGTACATGCGAAATTTCACGTGAACAAATATTATCTTTAAAATGGAATATGTATATTACAAAAGGTTATTATATAAAAATACATGATGGCATTGTAGAAAAATATGATAAAAATACATGCAAGGATAAATATTATATATCTTTTCTTGAAATAGATGGACCTCTTGGTACATTTGAGTCTGTTTATAAAGAACATAAATAAAAATTTAAACGTTTGATTATATGACAGAATTAAAATGGATTGAGAGTGGTAATGTAACTAAAACATTTAGATTACAAGATGAACCAGAACTGATACACGTTATAAAAACTGGGTTTAGAGATAAATATATGGTAGTGTACGAAGATGCCTATGAACTTAATATTGGGAAAGTTATTTATGGTACTAAAACCGAAATAGAAGGTAGATTTGGAATTACGCTTTAACGCTACATAAAACCTTTTAATATTATTTAATATAACTATTATACAAAAACTAAAAAAAATTAAAAATTAATTAATTATGAATGAAAACATGGGACCACCTCCAGGAAATCAAAATCAGCAAGGACCACAAGTAACAGCTGACACTATTAGAAATGCAAAAACATTAAAATGTGAGGATTGTGGAGGAATGATATTTGAAGAAAAAATACTTATTAAAACAATTTCTGCACTTTTATCACCATCGGGAAAACAAGAGACTGCACCAATTCCTGTAATGATATGTAATTCTTGTGGTAAAGTACCAAGAATATTTGATCCACAAAATATTTTACCTGAAATTGTAAAATGTAAAATTAAAAAAGATAAAGATTCTTCTAACAAGGAAAAATAATTAATAACTTAAAAATAAAAAAATGAATAATTATTTTAAAGTAACAGCAAAAATCGAATCTGAGGATAACAAAGGTAAAATAAAATATATTAAGCAAAATTACCTTGTGTTTGCAATGTCGCCTACAGATGTTGAAGAAAAAGTAACCAAGGAACTTGAAGGACATGATTTTGAAATAACAAATATAACTTTAACTAATATCATAGATATTCTGAAGTAAATATAATAATAAATTATTATGGCTTTACCAGATAAACTTAAATCTAGATTTAGTATTAGTGAAACCTTTAATAATAAAGACGGTAAAACATCCGGGAGTGGCTTCATTGGTGTAATTTTAGGTTTAACAACAGCAGCAGGTTTTCTAACTGGCATAGTAGGATGGTGGTTAGAAAAACCTGAAGCTTTGGATTTAATAAGTAAAATTATTCAATTAGGTGTCATTGCATCGTCATTATTAGGTGTAAGAAAGATTTCGGGTAATTTTGGAAAAAATACTGATATTCATAAAAATGTAGGATAATGCCTAATTATTATGACTTTTCTAAAGTTTTAAACATTAAAAAAGTTGAAGTTAAGCCAAACGGATGGGTTCAACCACTTTATGTTGAATATGGTGAAAGTTATATAGGCAACACCCCATCATATTTTTGGAGAGTAGTAGGAACAAACCATACATTTACTATTCCTATGATTAGAATGCAATATTTAAGCTCAGGTAATTATGTTAAACATTTTGAGGAAACTTTGGAGGCTTTTAGAGAAGATTATAAAGATTGGGCCGAAGAAAATTTCTACACCGAGTGGATGCAAGAATACAGAAGAAACTTTAAATCCTTCATCTCCTTATAATATAGAAATTAAAGAAGTTAAAGTAAATAAAATTAAATTAAAAAAATAATTACTATGGAAAAAAGAAGATTTTTCCAATATTTAGCCGGAGAAAGAAAAGGTGAAGTTGTTGAATTTGATAGAATTGAGGAAGATGATGATATGATCTTTGTTAAATTTAAAGATGGCTCTCGTTGTAATGAAGAACTTATTCTTCCGTTAAATGATAAAAATTGGTCAAATCAATTAATGGCTGAAATCTCAGATCCTAAAAATAAATGGAGATTCGAAGAAAAATGGATTGGACGACAAGAAGAAAAGTGGGCTGAAAATGCAGATGGTGAAAAAGTTTGTGTTAAACCATTTATAAAAGGGAGAAAAAAGATAACACCAATACCTCCAAAACCAGTTAAAGCAAAGTTTGGTAAAATAGATACTTCTTATACAGATAAAAGGGAAGAAAAAAGAGAAGAAAAGAAAGAGGAAAAACATCAATTACATAATGATCCTGTATGGGTTATGATGGAAAAAGCTAAGAAATTTTCTACTGAAGTTTCAATGACTTTAACAATATCACTTCCGTCAAAGTCTCTTTATGATGTAGCAAAAGAATCTTTTGATGAAGGAGGTACAAAAGTAATTGAATATATTATAAATAATATAGACGATAAATTACTCAAAGATTCCTTAAGAACTGCTTTAACAAATGCTTATGAGGATGAGATAGATGTAAAAAATAAAGAAGATGTTCAAACAAATGATGACTCTAAAAAAGATAATTATGAAGTAGTAGAAGAACCCAAGATTGGAGATCCTCAGGTGGCATCAGAAGAAGAAGTTCAAGAATATATAAATAAAAATAATAATGAATCCGGTGGATAAAAACTTAAAGAAAAAAACAGTTTTAGAAGGTACCTTTGAAGACGTAATTGAACTTGATAATCATTATTATTTAGTTCATAAAAAAGATCAAATTTGTGTTTTACCATATACCATTTCTTCAGAAGGACTTCTTGATAAAATAGGAGTTATAGAAGATTGGAATTATATTGAAGAAGAAAAAGCTTTAGTTCTTCTTAATGATTATATTAATACTGATGATACTTCTGACTTAATTGCAGCAAATAGAATATTATTTGAAATAATAGGTTCAAATGTAAAAGATGCAAATCTTTGGATGTATCTTGGAAGTGTATATAATAATATGTCTTCTGACTCTCCTATAAAACTTTATGCCGTTAATATTTCTAACGTTGAAGTTAAAACTGATGAAGAGGTTGAAGATAAAGAAGATAGGAAGAAATTTAAAATGATGGATTCATCTTCAGTGCTTCAAACCGATGATATTTTATTTTTGGCTGCATATTTAAGACTTTTTCAATATTTTTATGTAAATTCACTTAAAAAATAAAAATCTTTTGTAGTATAATAAGTAATTTTATATATTTAATAAAATATAAAAATAACCAATAAAATAAATATTATGAATAGACGAGAGCGTAGACGCGTAGAAAAACAATTAGGAATACAAAAACATAAAAAACGTTTTACCGGAAAGAAAGGTTTTGAATTACTACGACAAAATATAGAAAATGGTAATAAAAAACAAGAAGAAATGAAAGAAACTAGACGTCTTCAAGAAAACCAAGAAAAAGAAAGAAAACAATCAGTAGATGTAGCTTCAAAAGCTACAGAACTTATGATTAAAGAAGGTTTATCATATATTGAAGCAATAGAAAAAGCAAAAGAATTAACAAGATAAATAAAATATGAAATTTTATATAACGGTTGAAAATACTACAAAATTAAAAAGATCTTTTCTAAATTTAAAATTATTTTCTATAATAAGTGTACCTGATATATTAGAAGAATTGGGGTATACGTATGATTCCATAGATAAATATAGTGCCTTTATTATTAATAAAAAAATTACTAAACTTATTAAAAATTATGTAAAATCAAAAAGAATAAGGGGTATAATTTATTCTAATCCATCTTTAAATCAAGATGTAATTAATAATTTATATAATGAATTAATAAATATATCAAATATAAGGGAAATAGTTCTTCTTGATGACTATAATATTCCTAAATTACAACACTTATATCCTTATTTTGAAGAAGTTATATTTTTTCCTTCTATTAAAAAAATAAGATTAATTGAATGTAGAACTATTAAAGATCATATAAATTGGGGAATAATTAAAAATAATAAATAAAAAAACACTTAATTAAATTATTTAAGCCTGGATCCAATGATTCAGGCTTTCTTTTTAGATATATAAAATAAATAAAATAAAAACTTTATTATGGCGTTTCCGGATGCAAAAGAAAATATTCAACGGGCAGTAGATGCTATATCTGACTTTTCAACATTTTTATTTAGATACAATGATAATTTATGTTTTCAACAAAAAGTTAATGAATTATATAATCAAATACAAAAAGAAAGGGGCTTAGATAATACATTTAGTAGTGAACAATTTGCACCGGTAAGAGCTATTACAGCTGTTCAAAGATATAAATTTAATCAAGCTAAATCTGCATTAGAACAATGTTTAAGAAGTGAACAAGCTCAACGGGATTCTGAAAACACACCAACAGTTTCACGTACTGAAGTAGTTGATGAAGTTACTGCGCCGCCAACAAGTCCATTTGACAGAAGAATAGGAAGAGTAGAGGCCGATGAGTCCTTAGGATTAAGGGTTATTATGCCTTATGATACTACTAAAGCAGTGTCCGGGACAATGGGACATATATTATCAAATGAGTATATTGAAAAACAAGATGTTGAAAATAAACAACAACTTATAGACGCTAATATAAAAAGAATGGAACAAATGCAAAAAGATGATTATTATACAGGTGTTCCATCTCTTATTAATACTTATGCTATTACAAAACTTTATAGGTCAAGAAGTGGACAATATTTAACAAACCAAAAAGGAGAAAGAAAATGGTATGAAATTGATGAAACTATAAATAACTATACAGGATTTTCACTTAATCCAACAACATCATCTATAATTTCTTGGGGCAATGAAGATCCTTATGGAAGAACACCTTATCATTTTACCGATTTTATATTCTGTAAACACTGGAATATTGTCCCAAATAATAGAATGATAACATTAAGACGATATCCTGCTCCTATTATTGATAACTTAAAATTTCCTGGTATGGATGGTGCTATGAATCCGGGTATACAGGGTGATGATACTGAACATCAAAGAATGGTGGACGGAGAGGTTGAAATTAATTCGGCTGGAGCTTCAGCAGTTGATGATATAGGATATCAAGATCAGGGAAGTGGAAAACGAATTGAATTTCCTCCAATGGCAACTGCTATAACATATTTTGGAGAAGAAACAGAAAATTCGTTAAATGAAATACTTAAATTTACTGCGGGATTAAATTGGGCCGAAGTAGAAGCAAATATGCATGAAGTTAATACTAAAAATACTCCTGATGCTGATGCTGGACCAGGAGGATTATTCGGTGGTTTAACTCAAATGGCTAAAATGTTTAATGTTGGTCAAGGTAACTGGAATCAAGAGGCTGTTTTAAATCAAGGTAATTTACCACCAGACCCTTATCAAGATGGTCCTTATGAAAATAGAATATTAGGACCGGTAAATAGGATATCAAAGGTTAAAAGAAGAGAAGCCGGGATAGAATATGAAAATGATATAAGTTTAACATTTAATTATGTAGCAAGGCCGGTTGGGGGTATTAACCCTAAAGCTGTACTTTTAGATATTTTATCTAATTTTCTTGTAATCGGAACCGCTTCTGCTGCTTTTTGGGGCGGTCAACATAGATTTATGGGTAACCCCATTCAATATCCTTTTATTGGAGGAGAAGAGGGAATGAAACAATGGTACTCTGGTGATCCACTTGGATGGGCAACAAATTCAGGAACTAATTTTGTTAGAGGTACTATTGGATTTGGTGGAAGTGCGCTTGAATCTATAAAGGGTTTTTTTAACAACATACTAGGAAGAGGAAACACTGAGGGTGGACTTATGGGAGGTCTTAAAAATATATTTACAGGAATAGGAGAGGGTGCTTCTGGTGAATTAATTAAATCTTATGCCGCTAATAAAAGTTCTGGACAAATACCTTATCTTACTGGTTTAAAGGCACTTCTTATAGGTGAACCGGTTGGAGAATGGCATGTAACAGTTGGAAATCCGTTTAACCCAATAGCTATGATTGGCAATTTAATTTGTGATAATATTGAAGTTGAATTTGGGGATGAACTTGGGCCTGATGATTTTCCTACAGAATTAAAAGTTAAAGTTAATCTAAAACATGGAATGGCAAGAGATAGGGATGCTATTCAATCCATATTTAATAGAGGTATGGGTAGAATTTATGAATTACCTGATGACTTTAAAGGAAGTGCTGATCAAACTACATGGGTTGACGATAAAACACGCAGGGAACATCAAGATGAAATGGGAAATAATCCTATATATTATAGAGTTCCAATGGCTGGTGAAGGTACTACAGGAGGTAAGTTTGGAAAAAGCCAAGTAAAAGATAATCAAATGCATGGAGGAATTAGTGTTTGGAATAGAGGTAAATTTGCTGCTATTTCACCAAATACTGATTTAGCTTTTGTTAGAGGAGAACATATGAATAGAAGTGTTTATAGAACAGCTGATTGGGTTAAATTAAAATCATTAACATAATAATATGAGAGCAAAATTTATAAATCCTTTATTTGAAATTTCTGAACAATCAACATTATACCACAGGTCAATGAAGAAAATGGAAGTAGGAGAAATTATTAAACCTAAAAAAATAAAAGGGACACATTGGTTAGAAAAAAATATTTTTGAAAGTGTTTTAGAATATTTTAGACAAAAAAAATTTCCTGATAGACCTTCAAGATTTAATAGTATATATTGTTCAATTATACCTCGTACTAGATTTAAAGATAAAGGATATTTATATGTTGTTAAACCTATAGGAAATATGTTAATGACAAACTCTAAATTTATAGATAGAATGTCCAGAAGTTTTGATGATAGAATTTTAGATTTACCTATGGAATATACCTTAGAACTTAGGAAAGAAATAGAAAAAAATCCTGAAAAAGGTCTACAATTTTTAAGTTATATGGATGCTGAAATGTATTGGGAAGGTATTACAGGAGGAAATAAAGAAGATATAGAAGTATTATGTGAAAGTGCGATTGTTGAAGAGATTATTGGTAGAAAAGAAGGAGAATTAATTAATGGAGATAAAGTTGAAGTTAAAGAAAATAATAAGGTGTTTGTAAATACTTCCATATATTTTAAAAAAGAAGACATAAAGCGATTTAAAGAAAATGATAGAGAAATAGTTAATTATATAAATAATTTTAAATCTTTATATATAAATCCAGAAGAAAAACTTTTGGAATATTCTGGAGAATGGGGCGGTGGAAATTTAAATTTAAGTGGTTATTTGAAAAAAGGAGTGAGATTAAAGGCTGCTTATGTAACATCAAGCATGAGAGATGAAAAAGAAGATAGACCAAGATATAAATATACACGTATAATATTTGAACCATATATAAATAATAAATTATATAAACAAACAAGCGAAAATTTAATATTAAAATTTAGAATGGAATATTTTTACATTTATTCTAAGGAAATAAAAAATATAGCAAATTATCTTAAAATTATTTAAAATATATGTTTAACAATAGTTTAGATAGAAAACCTTTTTTTAAGAAAAAAGATGGTCATACAATTAGGGATCTTACACAATCTATGTTTGATTTTAAAACAAATGATTACACAAAATTTTTACCATATAAAGTCCCAAGGGAATATATTATGAGACCTGATCTTATTTCTCAGGCAGTTTATAATACAACATTATATGCTGAATTTATTTTAAAATATAATGGTATATCAAACCCACTTTCAATAAATCAGGATGATATTATTCTTATACCGGATTTAGAAACAGCAAAACAAAATGTAAAAAAAGTTACATCTGAAGCTGAAGCAACAGGAATGCATCAAATTAGAAAATCTTATAAATATGTTGATCCTGTTAAATTTCCAAAAAAGGATGTTAATATGGATGCGTTTAAAGAAAGAAATTTAGATAAAAAAACTGAAATAAAAGATGAAGCTCTTCCACCAAATATAGCTGATGAGGGTGTTAAACAAATAACACACAGGGATGGAAGAGTTTATTTTGGTGAAGGTATATCTGAAAGTGCATGTTTAAAAAATGGTATGTCTTCAAGTGAATTTTTAACACAAGTAATTAAAAGTAGGAGAGTATAAATATGGCAACTTATAATTATAATCCATTTCCAACAGGGGAACCGCCAACACACCCTAAAAGTAATACTGAGGAAGGTGTTAAATATAGAATTTATAATATATTTAAACCTACCATAGTACTTGATGAACTTTCTTTAAGAACACACGAATCACAAGAAACAGATACAAGAAAAATAGAAGATCTTGCTTCTGTAAGATATCCTCTTATAAAAATAAATAATTATTTAATAAGTGAAATTGATATAGAATATTTTAATATAGATTGTACAGGATTTTTACCTAAAATAACTCTTACTGTAAGTTTTACTTATGAAACATTTTTATCTCGGGAAATGCCAAAAGACGGAGATATAATATCAGTTGCAATTAGAAATAAGAATGATATTCTTAATATGATTCGTAACGATTATGTTATTACAGGTGTTACATCAATGAAAAGAAGTACAATATTACCCGGATCACCTGTAAATATGACATTTTTTGGTGAGTTATTTATTCCTGGGTTTAGAGGTTTTCCTTTTAAAACAAGTGCATTTAAAGGAACTTCTTTAGAGGTGCTGAAAAAAATGGCCGAAAAATTAGGTTTAGGGTTTAATACAAATGAAACTCAAACTAATGATAAACAAGTTTGGTATATGCCAACAACCCCCGAATTATTTATAGAAGAGGTAACTGATAGGGCCTGGAAAGATGAAAATTCATTTTTTGAATGTTGGGTTGACATATATTATAACTTAAATTTTGTAAATGTTAATAAACAATTAATATCATCAGAAGATGATGTAGATATTGGTGCAATAATTAATAATGTTGATGATGATTATTTTAGAGGTCTAGATTCAAGTGAAGAAAAAAGTATACAAACAGCAAAAGTATTTTCAAATTTTAAAAATTATAGAACAACAAGTTTTTATATAACCAACTGGAAGCCTATTAATAAATCCTCAGCTATTACGTTTAATTATGGTGCAAGAATGGAAACTTGTTTTTTTGAGCATATTAATTCATTATACGAAAATGAAGAAAGTAGAAAATATTGGGATATAATGTTAGATCCTATTTATGATGAAAATAAAATAAAAAATCATATCCTTCTTAGAGGTAGAACTAGTTATAATCCAGAAATAAATGAAAATGAATTAGCAAGAGCAAATTATGATTATACAGAATTATACATTAAATATTTATGGTTAGGTATTCAATATACTGTTTCAAATCCAGAAGATGAACATTCCGAATGGACGGGTAACATGCATAAAAATTATATGAGGGCCTCTTGTCATAATTTATTAAATTTAAAGGAATTAGAAAAATTAAATATAGAAGTAGAAGTACAAGGAACTAATTTAAATGTTATTTTGGGTGATAAAATACCTACTATTATTGTTAGAAACGATATGTTACAAAATATGATGATTAATGAAGAAGCTCAAACAGATACAGCTGTTGATTTATTTTATTCAGGGTGGTACTATGTAAAAGGATTTACATTAACATATACAAAAAAAGAAGATAATCCATTTTCAGATTTTTCTCAAAAATTTATATTAACAAGAAGAGAATGGCCACCACCTGAACCAATTGAACCAATTATGAACCAGTTACCTGAAGAAATGTAAAAATAATAAGTTATATGGCAACTAACGTATATAAAAGTTTTAGGGAATTACATGAAGTTGTAACGTCAAATAGGTTGTCAAAAAGATATGATGAACCTACATATTTGACATTTAAACTTCAATTTATTGGATCTCCTGAATTTAATAGCATAGAAGACACAAATTATGATCGAATGCCTCATCCACTTTTTGAAACTCAACAAAATGATAATTTTAATGAACGAACAGTATACTCTTCAATAAATTATTTAAGAGATTCAAATGAGTTTACAAGAGCTAGATTATTAGAAGAATTTAAATATAAATTATATGAATTACAAAGTAATTATCAGTGGTATTTTCAAGATATAGATGGTATCGGGGAATTATTAACTATTAATACTAAAAGAGGGCAAAGAGTACCATCTGATTTTAGGCTTAAAATTAAAACACTTGAAGGCTTAGATTTAAGAATGAGTTATTTATTAGATCTTTATAGAAAAATAGCATGGGATGATCAGTATCAAAGATGGGTTCTACCAGATATGATGAGATATTTTAGATTAAGAATATTTATATCTGAGTTTAGAACATTTCACAAAGCTTTTAATCAAAATGATTATAGACAATATGAAGAAGATAGAGAAGATAGAATAAGACCACCTGAATTAAGACCTTCTCAACAAAAAAATGCAAGAGGAGAATATATGGTTTTAGGTGTTCTTGATAATATATTGCCTACTTGGGTAATAGAATGTGAACAATGTGAATTTGATATTGAGCATATGCCATATAATTATACTAGTGAATTATCTGTGCATACAGATCCTACACAGGTATCTACAGAATTTCAAATAAAGGTAGGAAAATTTCATGAACTTAAAGCATATCCATTATTTAGATATGGGTATCTTTCTGATAAGCTTCTTAATTTTTTACCCGAAAGAACAAGAGAGTCAACGGTAACAGGAGAAGAAGAGGAATATAATTCAACAAGAGCAAGATTTGCACAAAATGTTAGAAATATAGCTGCTTTAAATAGAGCTCTTGAATATAAAACTGGTGAACCTGAACCACATATTTCTGGTGCTCCTTTTAATCATGGCGGTGGAACAGATAATCTTAAGAACTCGAGCCCAACAGCAGCAATAGATAGTGATTCTATAGATCCAACAGAACCAAATACTTGGGTGGGAAATATTCGAACTTTTGGAGAAGCTTTTGTTGGAAATTATGTAGAATCTACTGTTGATAAAATAAAAATGTCTCCTATTCCAAAGTTAGGATTTTCACTTACAGAAGCTTTGGCTACGGTTGATTCAAAAGATTTTACCCAAGTCTTTAGTTTAGTAAGAAGAGCTATACGAGAAGCAACAGAAGGAGATCTATCTCCAAGTTCGGGTTTAGAGAGACCAATTGTGGATTCAACCTTTAAAGAGTTTCTTATGGCTGTTGCTGAAAGTCAGGCTACTGATGATAAAGCAATGGAATTAAAAGAAGCAGCAAACATAGTGCTTAATGAACAAGGACAGTGGGAAAAAATTAAAGATTTTTCTTTAGCAACAGATCTTGTTTCTACACAAAAAGGTGAAGTGAATATAAAAAATATAGTAAAAGGTAAAAATGAATATAAAAATATAGTAGATGAACAGAGTAAAAATAGTAGATCTTGGGCAACTAATTTAGATGGTGGCCCTTCTCCTGTTCAGAATGGAACTATATTTGAAGGTGCACCATCAAGTGCTGCTACAACAAGAGATATAAATGTTAAACCATTAACAGAGCCTGAAAGTAATTCTCAGGCTACTGATAATAAAATAGAAAATTAATATGAGTAAAAACCCATTATTTTTAAACAAAGATTTTCATGATAAAGATTGGATAGGTGTAGTAACCAATAATAAAGATCCATTGTTTTCTGGTCGCTGCCAGGTAAGAATATTTCATTTAATGGATGATGTTGAGTCAGATAGTCTTCCATGGGCAGTGCCTATAAATTCAACCATATTTGCAGGTAATGGAGCAGGTTCTATTTCTATTCCAAAGATAGGGCAATTTGTAAGAATACATTTTAATAATGGAAATATACAAGCCCCTGAATATAATTTCATACAAAATGTGGATTCTCAATTAATTGAAAGAATACAAGAAGATTATGAGGGAACACATGTAATATTATATGATCCGGACGAAGAACTAAATATTATTTATCAAAAGAATACGGGTTTTCAAATATTCTACAGAGAATCCTTTATACAAATATCACCGGATTCTATGATAACTTTACAACATGCTAATAATGACTCAGTAATACAATTGGAAGGGGATAAATGTAATATTGCTACAAAAAATGAGGTGAATGTTTCAGCTGCGGCAAAAGTAAATTTAAATGCTGATGAAGTTGTTGTTTCTGGAAATCAAGCTACTAAATTAGGCCCCGGTCCTTATAATCATGCTGTTATGGCAGAAGTTTTATTTCCACTTTTATCTACACTTGCAACTGCTATTGATGCAAAAATGCCTTCTACTCCTGGTGTAAATGCGGGTTTAGTAGAACAGGCTAAGCAAGCGGCTACAAGTACAAATGTTTATATAACTCCATAAAAAATGATTGGAATAATAGCAGAAAGAATAAGAAAGTTTTTATTTAGCTTCTTTGAAAATATATTAAGTGAAACAAAAGAATTTTTCAAGAAGCCTTCTGCCTTAGTGTCTTTATTATCCGTTTCATTATCAATACTTGATCCTTTATTACAACAGGTCCGAAATAAAATTTCTGCAAAAATATCGGCTACATTAAATAAAAATAAAGATCCGAACTTAGTTAATTTAGATCCAAATAATTTAAGTTCAAGAGATATAAATAATTATTTTAAGAGAAATAGAAATTTACAAAAAGTAATTAATTTTGTTGGTAATGATGTGGATGAAGATATTATTGGGGATATAATTAAAGCATGCGAAAATCCAGAATATTATCCTAAACAACATGATAAACTTCGTTCTAGGTTAAAAGTTAAAAATTTAAAAGGTAATGACTTTATAAATATTGTCCAGCAAGAAAATGATTTTGAACAAAAGGTTTCTTCTTATAGAATAGGAAATTCATTAAGAGGTTTATTAACAAATATAGACAGTATTATTTATTGGACTATTATAACCTTCATTATAGTTGAGAAGGTAAAAGAATTTCTTATTCAAAATGAGTTTCCTTCAAGGTGGAGAGGAAAATATCTTCAAAGGCTTATAAGAGTAAATGCTGCCCTTTTGAGGCATTCTATACAAAATGAAAAAGATGCTGCAAAAAAAGCACCTGATACCGTAAAACAAATATATAAAAATACAATAAATGAGGTTGAAGATTTAATTAATATTTTAAAAAGAGTAGATACATTGATTGCAGCCTCTCTTTTAGCCTCGTTTATTTATCAACAAAATAGAAAGGAATATAGTCGAGCATCCTTTGAATCTTTTTCAGAAAGCGTTAAAGGTATTACTTGTACGGATATAGAAAGTCCTATAGATATTATTGTTGCTCCGCCTAAAGAAATAATAGAAAATGATTTTTCAAGATTTGATTGTCCTATAGATATAGATGAAACTATCATTCCGTCTAAACCTTTGGATGAATTAATGACCGGATTAAAGTGTGATTTAGATGCTGAGGAAATTGATGATGCCATAGAAGAAAAAAGTACTTATGACTTAGCAACCAAAGCTATTTTTAAAAATGAATCAGAAAAACCTTTTTCAATTTTAGTAAATGAAGATGATTTTATTGATACAAAAACAGTTATAGCTACTTTAGGAGATATAAATATATACTCGCCAGTAAATGGAATTATTGAAAAAACTAATGAAGAAAAAGATGAAATTTTTATAACTGATTTAATTGAACCAGAAAAAACTTTTTTAGAAAAATTAATTGAAAGTGTTCAAAATAAGTATCAAGTTTTAAATGAGTCTAAATTTTTTATAGGCGATTTTTTTATTGAGTCTGTTTATCCTATAATGTTATTAAACTCACCGGTAGTTGATGCTTCATTATCAATTCCTGATAGAAATGTTATAAAATATTTTACGGGCGGTGTAGAAAAAAGATGGGATATAGCAAAAAGAGCAAAAAAGTTTAATAAAGATCGTTATGAAAAGAGTATAAAAAATATAACAAAGGAAGATATTGTAAAAAAGAGAGCGAAAGATGAAGAGTTGCATAAAATAAAAGAGGATTTAGATTCAGTTGAAAAAATATATTTTGAAAAACTTAACGGAATAAATAAATTACTCTTAAATCAAACAAGAGCAACATTACCAGAGAAAGAAGAATTTGCTTTACTTGATTATTATATAGATTTAATGCAACATATTTTAACTAAATCAAATAATTATAAAGATAGTAAAATATTTAAAAAATTTAGAGATGAATTAAATAATATAATTATTAATAGATATTTTATTGATGAGTGGAGTTTAGAAAAGTTTATAAAAAAATTAAATAGTGTTTGTAATGAATTAGCACAAGGTACTTTTTTTGAAGAAAGTCCAAATTTTTTCCAAATAATGTATCGCTTATATATTAATTCAAACAAAGATAAAAAGGCTGTAATAAATTGGCTTAAGTTTTTAGGAGATAAAAATGATGAGTTCACAGAAGAAGAAAAAGAAGAAGTGATAGAAAGAATAATGTTTATTTTTGATTTAGTTATAATAATAATACAAAAAACTGAACAAGAATATTCTGTTGAAGATAATCATTATGAAGCTCTTATTAAAGAAGTTTATTTTATTAATAATTTCTTTAAAACTTTATGGAAAAAATATGAAGAATTACCGAAAGAAATAGAAGATATAAATGAAACATTAAATGAATTAAGTGAAGTTTATATTCCTTATAGTATACAAACAATAAATGATGAAGATTATAGATATTACGGAATAGGAAAAGAAAGAGATTGTCCTATACCAACAGAGGAAGATGAAAATCTTTCGCCTTATTCTGAATATAGTTATGGTGACATTGAATATTGGTTAAAATATTGTTCTATGGCTACACTTATCGGGGCAACAAATTATCCAAGAGGATGGGGTACTGGATTTCCACCACCTTTAGGGCCTACTCCATTTCCTATAGTTTATATCCCATTTAATGCATTTCAATTACCCTGGGGTTTTATTGTAGTTGGGCTTACAATTACAGGAATTTATCCATTTCCGTGGGCAGCATTTGTTAATTATGATACAAATCATCATGTTCCATTAGCAGATCCTGCTGAAAGAATAAAAAGAGAGATAAGAGAATTAAAGAAAACTCTTTCTTTTAATCTAAAGGAATATAAACAAAAAACACTAAAAAATTATCTCGAAACAAAGAAAAAAGAAATTAATTCTTTGACCGAAAAAATTGATAATTATTCAAAACTAAAAAGAGAACATAGATTAGAAAAACCACAAAGAGATAGATCAAAAGAAGCGAGAACAGATATTCCTCGTTATACAAAAGAACTTGCTGATTGGGTAACAAAACAAGCAGAGTATACTGAGATTATTACAACAACAAAAACAAGAAAATGGAGACAAGAACTTAAATATAGAGTAGCATATAATGCAATAAATGATATAGAACCTATTAAAAATACAGAAGATCCAAAACTTAAATCTTTTGAAGAAACTGAGAAAGCAATAGATAAAAAGTTTGAGAGTTTAGATACTTTATTTGCTTCAATAAATAATCTTTTAGCTCCTTTACCTATTTCTACAAAACCAATGAGTGCTAATTTTGCCTTTACAATAAAAAATCCACAACCTATCATTAATTTTGCAGAAAATTTAGATGAAAATATTAATGAACAGCCATTAAATTCTTTAATAAATCAATTTAAATTAAATAATGAGGATTTTATGTCTTCTGAGTTTACAAATAAAGTACAAAATTCTATAGTTAATTTTAATGATTATAAAAAAGCTCTTATAGGTATTATGCCGGCTGTTATTGTTAAAGATCCTTTTCCTAAATATGAAAATCTTAAATTAACTAATTTGCCATGGGTTTCATTTTTATATAGTAATTGGTCTATTGCAGGAGGTAAAACTTATGGAATTCCTGGTTTTCCTTAATAATTTGTTAAATTTTAATTAAAAAACCTCTTTTTTAATTAAAGATTAGATAAGAATAGGTGTATAAACATAAGGTTTTCCGGACATGTCTCAAGTCTTTACTTCATAAAAGTTTTTAAAAAATAATTGATTAAAAATTTTTTAGTTTCAGAAATTTTGGTTATATTTATTCTATAATTGAAGCTTAAACTTAATCTTACTTTTATGACTACTTCCACTACTTACACACCTTCTACAGATTTTAGAGGCATCATCCCTGTCGAAATTACAGATGAGCAGGTTAACCGGGCTGAAAAAATTCTTAAAGATGGTACTGATGAGAATTGGAATATTAAGGACTTTGGATTCAAAGTTATTGGAGTTACCGGTGCTAAGCAAGTTTATTACACATTCTGGAAATTTAATCCCAGATCAATATATAATCAATTAGTGTTTCTTGGTAATCTTTCCACTGATATAGTTGAAGCTGCTAAGAAAGCTAAAAAATATTCAGGCATTCAACCTATTTTCTTTGAGAATTATGATACTCTTATCGGACTTAAAGGTTCTCCTGTTGATGTTCTTACCTTTGGAAAAAATAGAGGTAGAACTATTGGTGAAGTATATATTGAAGATCCTCAGTATATAATTTGGTTAAGTAAAAACATGAATCCTCGTAATAACAAGCAACAAAAGCAGCTTGAATTGGCCCAGGAACTTACTAAAGATTATTTTGATCAAATGGCTAAAGTTAATCGCAAAAATGATAATATGGAGTACTATGGTGAGGAGAAAGAAAAGATAGACTTACCAGTTAAAATTACCTTTGTTAAGGTAACGGGATATAATATAGATGTATCATCTTCTCTTAAAATAAGAGCAGAGTATGAAGGCAAGTACCGGTTTGAATTTTATATAAATAATATAACTAAACTTGAAGAGCTTTTCAATGTTAATGGGATTGCAGAAGTAATCAAAGTTCTTGCTGAACTTAATGATAAAAAACTTCGCATTGTTGGAAAAATAAAGAGACATAAAGAAATATTAGGTAAAAAATATACCCAATTACATTATGTTAAAATCTTAAATGAATAAAAATGAAACTTATAAACAAAACTAGATTATCAGACAAAGTTTTAGAAAATATTTTAAGAGATGCCGCTAAAGCTCTTAATAAGAGAGTTCGAACCACAGGGGTTGTTGTTAAAGTTGTATACAATAAAAAATCCACCTATACTAACGGATGGGCTCTAAAATGTGATACTATTAAGTGGGGTAAAAAGGATAAAAGGATAAAAACTGATAAAGGTGTTATTCACATATCAGTTCCTTGTTTATACGATGAGTTAAAAGATGAGTATACAAAACAAGCAACTGGATTTTTTGAGACTATGCGCCATGAATGGGGACATGTTTCAGATTTTCAAAGTAAAAAGAAATTAGCATTTGACCAAGGATTAAATGGAAGACGTAGAAATCATGGAAATAGACTTGAAGAAAGAAGAGTGCATCAATATATTGAGGCTGCAGAAAAAAGAGGCCATACCACAGATAAATATATGAATGTAATTAGTCAATTCGCTGAAGAGGTTATAAAAAAATATAGTAAAAATATGTATTTATAAAAATATGAAACTTGTATCTAAATCCATAAAAGATTATTTAAAGCCTAAATCTAAAGAGCAGATTTTAAAAGATATAGAACTTTTATCCCAAGAAAGAAAGGATGAAGAGTTATTAAAACAGTCTGGCAAAGGTAACAAAGAAGTAGTTGAAATGTTGCTTAAGGTTGGTGTAGATCCAAATGTACAAAATAAAAATGGAGATACAACTTTAATGCGGGCTTCACTACATGGTCATAAAGAAATTGTTGAATTGTTGCTTAATGCTGGTGCAGATCCTAATATACAAACTAAATATGGAATTACAGCTTTAGTGTTGGCTTCACGAAGTGGTTATAAAGAAATAGTTGAATTGTTGCTTGATGCTGGTGCAGATCCTAATGTACAAGATAAATGGGATAATACAGCTTTAATGTGGGCTTCAATGAATGATCATAAAGAAGTTGTTGAGTTGTTGCTTGATGTTGGTGTTGATCCTAATGTACAAAATAAATATGGATATACAGCTTTATATTTGGCTTCAACGTATGGTCATAAAGAGGTAGTTAAATTATTAAAACATTATGGTACTAAAAAATAAATTTTTAATCTTCGTTTATTTTAATAAGTGCTTCAT
>PWLF01000052.1 GCA_003559475.1 Bacteroidales bacterium | reverse complement strand
GCCTTGTTGATATTTGACGGGAATGTTAACACAAAAGATGATGTTGAGATAAACTTAGTAGGAGATTTTGAAATAAGAGGGAACCTTAATCATGACTGTGATTCTGAACAACTGTTTTTGAATGAGGGGACAGGAAATGTTCTTTTTCAAAATGCTTCTACAGAGCAATTTATTCAGGGAAATCATCATATATTTTTCCCAAATCTTACCTTAAACAATCCTTCAGGATTTACAGTTGAAACACCATTGAGAATCGGAAATACTCTGGAGTTAAACACTTCATTTATAAATAATACAGAAGGAAATACAGTTACATTGGGTTCATCAGAAAATGAAGGTGAACTTATAAGAACAGATGGTCATTTTGGTGGCACTTTTGAACGTTATTTTGAATCTGGGCAGGAAGATTATAAATTTCCAATTGGTTGGTCTGATTATTATAATCCTGTAACAATTAGCACGGCTGATGGTGATGGGTATATTGCTGCATTTTTTGACACTAACCCTGAGAATTACTTGGGAACAGGTTTGCCCCTTTGGGATGGGGATGTGCAAATAAACAATTTATATGAAGAAGGGTGCTGGGATATTGAAAGTGATTTTGGTCCAATAACCTTTGATATTGAATTGCAAAGTGAGGCATTAGTTTTTGGTGTACTTGATGAATTACGTATTGTTAAAAGAGATAATCCAAGTTCTCCATGGGAGCTGGCAGGAACATTTGCAAGTGCCTCAGATGGAGGTTCTTATGCGTCAGTAGCTCATAATACTATTACATCATTTAGCCAATTTGCAATTGGAGGTGATATGGAAGATAATCAGTTGCCTGTTGATCTTATGGAATTTTACGCAGAATGCGAAAATGATAATATTAATGTTTACTGGAATGTAGCAACAGAAATTAATAATGATTATTTCCTTGTTGAAAAATCTTCATCAGGTCAAAACTGGCGAACAGTTGATATCGTTCAAGGCAGAGGGACAACTTCTCAGCCTTATAAGTATAAAACAACTGATAAAAGTGTTAATGAAGAAACAGTCTATTATAGACTTATACAATATGATTTTGATGGTTCAAGTGAAATATATGGACCGGTATCAGCCACATGTGGCATGAAGCAAGATTCAGAACTTACAATAGAAAGGCTGTCATACCATCAAGATAACTTTTTTGTGGCATTTCGTAGTTCTTGTCCAAATATTAAATATGAGGTTTATACTATTGATGGTCGCCCGGTTCTAACAGGAGCAATGGTTATAAACGAAATATATCACAGCTTTGACAGAACCATAAATTTAACTCCCGGCATATATATATTAAGATTATTTAATTCCGAGAACTTTGTTACAAAAAGATTTGAAGCGTTTTAAAAAGAATTTTTAATAATCCGGGGACTCACCCCGGATTATTAAAATATGTTTTATTTTTTTATAGGTTTGGTAAGATCAAAGTCAGCTTGGAAAATCAACTCATCATGGTATAATAACTTGTAAGAAAAGGTACTCATATCTTCTGATAGAACAACATTCCATTGGCGTTTTCTTTTATTATCTTCAAGTAAATTAACAGAATAGTTATCAATGGGGAAGTGTTGTCTGAATTGCGTTCCCTTACCGTCAGCGTAGCCTCCGTAAAGTGTTTTTTCTTCAGGAGTCCCATCTTCATATCTGTGATCATGACGGAATCTTAACCCTTTTTCGTCAACCAAAAACATCCATGTGCGTGATTTATCTTCATCTAAGTGAAAAGGAATATGAACCTCGTTTGCATCACATTTAACAACATGCATAATGAAATTTTTCTCTTCCCAACTTTCCCTTTCTTCTATCATAAATGTCTGCTTACCCTCAAAAGTCTTGTTGCAAAGACTTATAAGATTATCTAAAAAAGCTCTTTCATCATTAGTGATTTCAACCTTTTCTTTTTGGGTTTTTTCCTTTGCTTCTTCTTCAACAGCAGAGGAACAAGAAAAAGCAATAAGTCCTATTAGTGCCGATAATAAAAATTGTTTTTTCATCTTAATTAGTTTTAGTTTAACAATAATTTTTATAACATTTTAAAGACCCTAAGATTTTTGAAAATCTTAGGGTCTTTAGTTGGTTGTTTTTCAAAACTTTATGTCAAATATTTTTCTTTAATTTTAAAGTTTTAATAAAAAAATAAATCACATAATTAATATCTTGGCTCATCCGGGTCTCTCCATCTTATTTCATAGTATCCGGGTCTTTCTTCTACTATTCTTCTTAGATATTCTTCAGGATAACCAATTCCCTCCGGCCAAGGTCTTCTTTCATCAGAAGTACGAATGTAACCGTCATTATATTTTGAGAAAATATAATAAGCGAGTTCTCTCCACTGTTGAACAGTTCTTTCTGCATTATTAACACTAAACTCTGTAAGGTACTCATACATAACATCTTTGTCCTTTTCATATAATGATTTTGCAGCAATATCAACGGCTCTCGTCATAGCATGAGACCTGCTTTCAACTTCATGCTGAACTTCTTTTATATCTTCTATAATAATATTGTAAAATCCATAAGCATAATTTGCTACAATATTAAATACCCAAAAAGCTGACTGCCAGTCAAATTCTACAACTGTTCCGGTTGCAAGAGATTTTGGCGGCTTCTGTGTTCCTACATAAAGAGGCATATATGCATTTGAGTATGTATCATCAACGCCATACCAGAATATACCTCCTATCGGGTCAGGCAACCAATTTCTTGATTGCGAAATAAAAGAAAATCCTGTTTGCGGCTGAGATATTGTACGTTCCCACGAATATTGTATCGTATCTCCATCTTCTTGTTCAAGTTCAAAAACCAATGGTCTCCATCTGTATGGATTGCCATATGGCCCTGCTGCATATCCTTCTCCTGTATAATGAGGAGTATCATCAAAGTGGTCGCGAACTAAGCTTATCATTTTTTCAACTGTAATTTTTTCATCGGGTTTAATAAACAAAGGATAATGTTCAGCTCCTTTAACAGCTCTCCAATAGTCATCAGAAAACTGCTTTGAAGGTGCAACTCTGTTAAATACGCTCCAAACTCTTCCTTCGCAAACCATTAAAGATAGTGGGTCAACAGGATCATAAACGTCAACAAAGCTAAATTCTTCTTTTGGTCCGTCAAACCAACCCCTTTCACGAGCAAAATCTACAAGATCATCTGACCACATCCAATTTTCAGTATCATCCCAATCAACCTGTCTTATACGCGATTGGTTTGCATGAGCAGCAATATAACCATCAGGGACTCTTGCCGCTACCCAAACAGCTCCTTTTTCATACTCGCCTTTGCCAATAAACTCCATTACCCAAACTTCATTTTTATCAGCAATTGAAAAGGATTCTCCTGTACTATAGTAACCGTGTTCCTCAACTAACCCTGTCATTACTTCTATCGCCTCACGTGCCGTTTTTGATCTTTGTAAAGCTATATATTTCATAGCGCCATAGTCAATAAAACCATTAGCTTCATGAAGCTCTTCCCTGCCTGTAAAAGTTGTCTCCCCAATAGCTACCTGATGCTCATTCATGTTCCCAACAACTCGATAAGTCCTGGGAACCTGAGGAATACTGCCTAAATAATCATCATAGTGCCAACATATAATATCCAAAGAATCTCCAGGTTCATATTCCCCTCCGGGATAATAATAAAGAGGATCCATAAAACCACCGGCATCAGCTAAATAACTGATCATAACACTGCCGTCAGCACTCGCCCCACTCGATACTAATACATTAGTACAAGACTCTGACGATTTTGATACAGAAAATAATACTGTAAAAACTAAAAAACTTCTAAATAAAAACTTTAATTTCATAATATTTTAATTTGTTTAACAACAATATATTTATCATGGCAAATATAATATTTTTTTATTTATATAGATTTGATTTTATATTTATGAAATTATCAAGTTTCATATTTATTATTATTTTTACAAATGTTTTTTATAAAAAAGTGAATAAGTAAATATTATAATAATTGCTTAACTAAAAATTTATGAAATCTCTGGCAATTGATGTTGGAAATACAAATATAAAAGTGGGGGTTTTTAACAATAATAATTTAATTAATGTTGAAAATGTGAAATCAATTGATGCTGATTTTGTTAAAGAAATTATAAAAAATAAGAAAATTGAGTTTGCAATAATTTCTTCAGTGAAGCTCTTAGATAGAAATATGTTAACTTTGTTGCAAAAAGAATGTTTTTTTATAGAAATGGAGAAAAACACATTGCTGCCAATTAATAACTTGTATCATACAAGAGACACTCTAGGGATGGATAGATTAGCAGGGGTGGTGGGAGCTTCAGCAAAATTTCCGAAAAAAAATATTCTTGTGGTTGATGCAGGAACATGTATAACTTATGACTTTATTAACAGTAAAAAAGAATATATAGGTGGAGCAATATCTCCGGGAATTGAAATGCGATTTAAGGCTCTGAATAATTTTACAGATGCTTTGCCGTTAATTGATAAAGCAGAGGTGGGTTTTCTAATTGGTAAAACTACTGAAGAATCAATAAAGTCCGGAGTAGTTAATGGGGTTAGAGCTGAGGTAGATCAAATAATTAATAAATATAAAGAACTTTTTGATAATTTATATGTTATTTTTTGTGGAGGAGATATTATTTATTTTGATAAAAAGATAAAAAATAGGATATTTGCACTCGAAAATTTAGTTTTATACGGATTAAATGAAATCTTAAATTATAATGTTGAATTTCAAAGAAAAAAATAAAGTATTTGCAGGCCTAATAGTTGCTATACTTCTATGTAATGCTTTCTCCCCTTTTCAAACTAACGGTCAAACACGTATTGTATCGCCGTATTCAAAGTATGGTATAGGAGAAGTCAGTAATCAAAGGTTGTCAACCAATCTTGGAATGGCCGGAATAGGGAAAGGTTATAGAAGTAATAAATCAGTAAATTATCTTAATCCAGCCGCTTATACAGCAATAGACACAATATCGTTTGTTTTTGAAGCAATAGGCTATTCTCATTTTTATAAACAAGAAACCGTCAATCAAGAACAGCTGTCCAACTATTCTTCTTTAGGAGGGTTAGTTTTCGGTTTCCCTATAAGTAGATCAGTTTCAGCCGGATTTGGGTTAAAACCATTTAGCTTGGTTGGATATAATGTACTTGATACTAAAGTTTTTGGAGTGGATTCGGAAGTTGATTATTTATATGAAGGTTCAGGTGGTTTAAATGATCTTTTTTTGGGAGTTGCTGTACAACTTTCAGATAACTTTTCTGTTGGCGCTAATGCTTCATATTTGTTTGGAAATATTGAAGACCGGGTTACTGTTACATCTAATGATATTGATGGTTTTTTTAAAACAAATAGGTCGGTAATAGATAATGTAAAAGGATTTTTATTTGAATATGGTGTTCAATATCATAATAAAATTTCTGATCATCGAGAATTTAGCATCGGACTTACTTATGGACAGGATTCAAATTTAGATATAACAAGGAATAGGACAATACAAAGAGATATTCTAGGCACAAGATTTACGGATACTCTTAAACATATTGAACAAGAACAAAGAGATGTAATGCATATTCCTATGGGTGTTGGTTTAGGAACGTGGATTAAATATAATAAAAATTGGAGTGGAGGTATTGATGCTCAATGGAAAAACTGGGAAGAGTTTCATAGGTTTGGGAGTAAAGATGAACTCCAGGATAGCTATAATATCGGCTTAGGTATAAAATATTCTCCGACAGTTACCACTTATGCTACGATTTTTAGCAGAGCCAGTTACATGGCAGGATTTCGATATGGGCAGTCATATCTTAACGTAAATGACTATAATTTTGATGAAATTGGAGTTAGCTTAGGTTTATATATTCCTATTAGAAGAACTAATAATGGCGTTAATATTGGGTTTGAATACGCACAGAGAGGGACTACTGAACAAAACCTTGTTAAAGAAGATGTATATCGAATTAATATAGGGGTCAATATTTATGAACGTTGGTTCTTCAGAAGAAAGTTTTATTAGTAAGTAGTATAATTAGCATATAACTTAAATAATTAAATATATTAATAAAAAATAATTAAAATGAACATTAGAGTATTATTAAATTTTTTTGCTATTTTAAATATAGTTGTTTTGTTAAGTTGTTCAACTACCGGAAAGGTATCAGGAACAACAGATGTTAATGAAGAAGTCGAGGGAAGTGAATCTGTTAATGGCCAACAATCAGGTGTAGTACAGCAGGACTCCGAAATAGGTAGATATGGTGAAACGCCTGAGGATAGTGTTATTTGTATTAGGAACTTGTCACTTTACTCTGAATATTACCGACAGAACAATTATGAGCTTGCTTATCCATTTTGGCAAAAAGCTTTGCAAATATGTCCAAGGGCATCTCAAAATCTTTATATACATGGTGCAAGACTTTTAAGACTGAAAATTAATGCCGAAACAGATAAAGAAGCTCAAGACGCTTTGGTTGATTCTCTTATGTGGTTGTTTGATGCTCGTATTGAGCATTTTGGAAGAGAAGGGTTTGTCTTAGGGCGTAAAGCTGTTGATTTATATACTTTTCGATCAGATGAAGAAACTCGCAGGATATATAAATTATCATCAAAGTCTATAGAATCTGAAGGAAATGACTCTAGAGCAGATGTTTTAGTAGTAAATATGCAAACAGCTGTTAGACTCGCACAAGCAGGAATGAAAGAAGACATTGAAATTTTTAATATTTTTGATAGAGCAAGAGGTATTGTAGATCATAATGTTAAACATGACCCGCAAAGAGCAAATGTCTATGAGAGAAGCATGAGTCAAATAGAATCACTGTTCAGACCATTTTCTTCTTGTGATAATCTTGTTGAAGCATATGCCCCAAGATTTGAAGATAATCCAAATGATACAGAACTTCTTGAAGAAATTACTACTATGTTGGATGAATCTGATTGTACAGAGGAAGAACTTTTCTTCTTGGCAACAAAGAAATTACATAAAATACAACCTACTGCAGAATCTGCATTTTTGATGGGTAGACTTGAATCTAATAACGAAAATTATAGGGCAGCTGTTGAGTATTTTAAACAAGCAACGGAATTATATAATGAAGAAAAAGATAAAGACCAATTGTATAGATCATATATGCTTAAAGCAGATATACAATCACGCCAATTAAATCAGTTTGTAAGTGCAAGAGAGAATGCACTTAAAGCAGCTGAAATTATGCCGGATGATGGAAGACCATATATGGTTATAGCAGAAATGTATGCTAGAACAGCTAAAGATTGCGGTGATAATGATTTTACTGAAAGAGTTGCCTACTGGGCAGCTGTTGATATGCTCGTTAAAGCTAGAAATGCTTCAGACGACACCGATATTATTGAGCGTGTCGAGGATCTTATTAGTTCTTATAGAAGACACTTCCCTGATAGAGAAACAATATTTTTTCATGGATATGAAGAAGGTGACAGGTATAGAGTTGAGTGCTGGATAAATCAAACAACAACTGTAAGAGCAAGATAAAAAAAGTAAATGTTGGCGTTTTAATTTACGCGCAAAATGTTTAAAACTATTTTATATTTATTAAAAATGAAAAGCAATATCATAATTGCTCTATTCATGTTGCTTTTTTCTTGTCAGCCTGATCTTGACACGATTGAAACTATTACAAAAAAATCGAAAGAGCCTGTTGAATCAGTATTTGATGTTAGGATAATTCAAAGTTCTCATGCAAGCCCTCAAATAATTATTAAAGCTCCTGTAATTGAAAGATACGAAAATGAAAGACATTATATGGAACTTAATAAAGGACTTAATGTGGTTTTTTATGATAGAAACAAAAACCCTTCTTCGAGATTGAAAGCTAATTATGCTATAAGTTATGAAGATGAAAATATATTTGAGGCTAAAGATGATGTAGTTGTTATTAATGAAAAGAATGAAAAACTAAATACTGAACACCTTATCTGGGATCAAGATAAAGAAATTATTTATACGCATAAGTTTGTTAGAATTACAACTGACTCGGAAATTATGTATGGAGATGGCTTTGAATCTGATGAAAGATTTGAAAGGTGGAGGATAAAACACCCCAGAGGGTCATTTAATATTGAAGAATAATAGCGTTTGATTATAATTATACTAAAACTCATATATAAAAAATTGTAGTTTTTATTTAACTTTGTAGCAAAATAAATCAGTTTTTAAAGTGGATTTGAACATAATATTTTTTCTTTTGCTTATAAGCCTTATCTTATCAGCATTCTTTTCGGGAATGGAGATTGCTTTCGTTTCTGCTAATAAATTAAAAGTAGAGGTTGACAAAAAAAGTGGAGGTTTTGCAGCAAGGCTATTATCAAAATTAACCAGTGACGAATCAAGGTTTATATCTACAATGTTGGTTGGAAACAATATTGCTTTGGTCGTATATGGAATAGCTTTTACAAATTTGGTTTTTTTTGTTTTTCCTTATGGAATTTATTCAGATTGGGTGACAGTGATTATTCAAACTGCTATTTCATCAATAATAGTATTAGTTTTTGCCGAATTTTTGCCTAAAGCTTTAGTAAGATTGAACCCTAATAATGCACTTAACTTTTTTGCTATTCCTCTTAAATTCTTTTACTTTCTATTATATCCAATAATTTTTATTACCATTATATCAGCAGAGTTTATATTAAATAAATTGCTTGGAATAACTTTGTCTAAAGAAAGTAAAGCGTTTGATATAGTTGATGTTGACAATTATATAAAAGAATTTGTGGATTTTGAAGTTGGGGAACAAAATCAAAATACTGAAATGCAAATATTTCGCAATGCAATTGAATTTCCGTCAACATTATTAAGAGAATGTATGATTCCTAGAACTGAGATAGTTGCTGTTGAAGAAAATGATGATATAAAAGTGGTTAGAAATAAAATGCATGAAACAGGCTTATCGAAAATTATAACTTACAAAGATAAAATTGATAATGTAACAGGCTATGTTCATGCTTTTGATTTTTTTAAAAATCCTAAATCTTTGTCTTCAATTATTAGGCCAATAATGCTCGTGCCGGAAACAATGCATGCTAATAAGCTTTTAAAAAGGTTTATTCAGCAACGAAAAAGTATAGCTATAGTATTAGATGAATTTGGGGGAACTACCGGACTAATTACTATTGAAGATGTTATGGAAGAAATATTTGGAGAAATTGATGATGAGTATGATTCTGATGATATGCTTGAAAAAATGATATCTGAAAGTGAATATCTTTTTTCAGCTAGATTGGAGATTGACTATATTAATGAAAAATACAATTTAAATCTTCCGGAATCTGAAGAGTATGAAACTCTCGCAGGCTTGATAGTTAATTATCACGAAAATATACCAAAAGTTGGACAAGAGATAAAAGTCGACAATCTTTTGCTTAGTGTTAACCAAGTATCAAAAACTCGAGTAGAAAAAGTGACAATAAAAAAAATGAAGCATTAAAAAAAATGTTTTTATTTTAGTACTATTAGCTATTTTATAATACAGAATTTCTATTAACTTTGCACTTCAATTTAAATTAAAAAATAATATGGCAATAATTGGTAAAATCAGAAGCTATTCAGGATTATTGATAGCTATAGTAGGTGTAGGTCTTGCGGCATTTGTTTTGGGAGACCTGTTTCAATATGGCCCACGAAGAGGCGATGATATATTAAAAAGAATGAAAGTCGGTAAAGTCGAAGGGACTACAATAATTTATCCCGAGTTTGACGACCGTGTTAACCAATATGTTGATAATTGGAAACAGCGTACCGGAGAGTCATCTGTTGGTGAGCAACAAATGTTTCAAATAAGACAACAAGTTTGGAATGATTTAAAAAATGAAATTCTTTTTGAAAAAGAAATTGAAAAAATCGGTATTGCTGTAACCAGCGAAGAACTGCTTGAGATGATAGTTGGTACAGAGCCACATCCTTTTATTGTGCAAAGTTTTTCTGACCCTCAAACCGGTCAATTTAATGCCAATGAAGTGAAAAACTTTGTTCGCAATATTGATATGATGGAACCTCAGGTTAGACAGCAATGGCTTATGATTGAGCAAATGATAAGAGATGATAGAAAACAAAATAAATATAGTAATTTAATTAAAAAATCTGTTTTTGTGCCGGAGTTTTTTGTAGAAAATGGGTTTTTAAATGAAAATTTAAAATTTGATTTTTATTTTATCGCTAAATCTTATGATGAAATTGATGATGAAAACATTTCAGTTGGAGATAGAGATATTAGAAAAGCGTATGAAGACAGTAAACATCTTTTTAAGCAAGATCATACTAGAAGTATTGAGTATGTCACGGTTCCTGTTTATGCTACAGAAGAGGATAAGCAAGAACTAAAGAACGAAATATTAGAGTTGAAAGAAGAATTTTCAACTGTATCTGATGTAGAGCGTTTTATTAATGCTGTGTCAGATGTAAGAATGGATACTCAATATTATGAAAAAGAGGATCTTCCTTCAGAAATTGATTCAGTAATGTTTTATTCTTCAGAAGGAACAATTTATGGACCTTATGAAAAAGACAATGCTTTTATTGTAGCAATGCTGAATGATATTCAATTCAGGCCGGATTCTATGAATGCTAGTCATGTTTTAATAACTCATGCTCAGACATCTTCAGGGCAACAACAACAAATTGCCAGAACTTATGATGAAGCCGAACAAAAGGCAGATTCAGTTTATAATGTATTAAAAAATAATCCTCAATTATTACCTGAAATTGCAGTGGAAATTTCTGATGACCCATCTGCAGCAATGAATCAAGGAACCCTTGAATGGTTTAAAGACGGCGATATGGTTCCCGAGTTTAATGAAGCAGTTGTTGAAGGAAATATTGGAGATATAGTTAAAGTTGAATCACAATTCGGTTTTCATATTATTCATATTAAAGATAAGTCTCCGTTATCAAAAAAAGTACAGGTAGCAAAAATAATTAGAAATATAAGACCAAGTGATGAAACCTACCGTAGCGTCTATAGAGAAGTTAGTGAATTTGCAGCTAAAGTTCATAAAAAAAGAGGGTCATTAGAAGAAATAGCAGCAGAAAAAGGTTACTCTGTACGACAGTCAGAAAGGACAGGAAAAATGGATAACACCTTGCCCGGAATTCAGAGAGCAAGACCGATTATTCAATGGGCTTTTAATGTAGACACAAAAGAAGGAGAAACATCTGAAATTTTTGATTTTGAAGACCAATTTGTGTTGGCAAAATTAAATAGTATTAGAAAAGAAGGGGTGCCTAAATTAAAAGATATTGAAGATCAAATAAGAGATATCGCACTAAAAAATAAAAAATTTGAGGTTTTATCTGAAAGTATTAATAAATTGCAAAAAGAAAATAAATCACTTGAAGATATAGCAAAAGAATTACAAGTAGAGGTCAACTTTGTTGAACAAGTAAATTTCTTAACAACTACCTTGCCCGGTTTTGGAAGAGAATCTAAAGTGTTTGGTGCAGCTTTTGCTTTACCGGAAAAGCATTTGTCAGAGCCTATAAAAGGTAATAATAATGTTTTTATTATTAAAGTAGTCAATAAGTCAGATGTAATATTACCTGAAAATTTTTCTGAAAAACAAATTCAGATGAATAATCAGTTAATGAGAAGAATAGAAAATGGTATATTAAGAGCAATAGAGAACAATGCTGAGATAATTGACAACAGATTCATGTTTTATTAAGAATCAAAAATTTTTGTTTTTTTTGATAAAAAAAATGCAAAAAATTTGGTTTTTTATAAACAAATTCTTATGTTTGTACCATGCTTTATTATCTTTGAAAAATAAAAAGCATGAATAATTAAATAATATTAATTTTTTAAAACAGAAAATTCTTTTTTTTAAACAACTAAAATTTTTAAAGCTATGAATTATTTAAAAAACATCCTTTTATTAATGGTTTTGGTAACAGTAGTTGCCACGGGTGTACTTGCTCAAAATGTACCTCAAAGTTTCAAGTATCAGGTTATACTTCGTGATTCCGAAGGTGACCCTATTCGAAATGACGATGCGAAAATTACAATAGAAATTTTGGAAGGAAGTGCTACAGGAACAGTAGTATTCACAGAAGACCACTGGGAGTTTACAAACGACTATGGATTAATCAATATCCAGATTGGATCAGAAAATGACCTTGGTGTTATTGATTGGGGAGCTGAAGAATATTTTATCAGAGTATCTGTTGATGATGATGAGTATGGTACAAGTCAACTACTTAGTGTACCTTATGCTCTATATGCATTAGATGCTGCTGTAGAATTTGACGAGCGTGATTTAGAGTATAATCTTGATGGAAACATGGCACAGTGGAGATATGAAGGTGATAGTGAATGGAATGACATGTTTGAACTACCTGAGGCTGGAGACGTTGATATGCCAGAAGGTACTCAGCAAGGTGAAATTCTTATGTGGGATGGTAGTGACTGGGTATTAGTTATTCCTGGTAGTGTAGGTCAAGTATTGACAATTAACCCTGATGGTGACCTTCAGTGGGTTGATACAATAAGAATATCTTTCGACGATTAATAAAGGAAAAGATTATAAAAAACCACGGGATATATTATTCCGTGGTTTTTTTTGTTTAAAAATTGACAACATATTAAATAGTATTTTTTTGTTAGTATCCACATAAAATCCAAATTACAAATATTTTATTCAAAATCTAATCACTAAGCAATTGTATATCCTTTTATGAATATGACTTTTAAATATATGAGCTTTTAATTTCATAGCGTAGCTTCAAGAAACAAATACTCTCAAAATTATTAAATGTAAATCTTTACAAGCGATTAGAGTATATTAAGGTGGGATAGCTAGTGATATTTTTTAGTAATCAAAACGTAGTTTTAATTTGCATTTTTCTAACATTAATTTATTAGGTTTTATACCTTGTTCATCATCTGAAAAATCATACTTAATGCGGTTTACATAAAACATTTCTAAATCAGTTTGGTGTTTAACTGATAATTTTCCGCGACTTTCACATTCAAAAAATCTTTTTATCTGCTTATAAATGTCGTAAGATACATTAACCATTCCTGGTTCACATGCTGATTCCATAAAGCTGGCTGTGTTAACAGTGTTTCCCCAAATATCAAAAGCAAATTTACTTTTTCCGACTACTCCTGAAATAACAGGACCACTATGTATTCCTATGCGAACCTTGAAATATGATTTGTTTATTCTCTCTCTGTTTTCTTTGTATTTGATCATAAACTCCCTTATTTCTAAGGCGGATAAAACTGTTGCTGCTGCCCAATTGCCGGGGTTGCTTGTTAAACCTCCGGCACACATATAGGCATCACCAATGGTCTTTATTTTATGAATTTGGTATTTATTCAAAATATCATCAAATGATGAAAAACAATAGTGCAACTCTTTAACAAGTTCATCGGGATCAAGATTTTGCGATATTTCTGAAAAATCCTCAAAATCGGTAAATAATACAGAAACATTTGAAAAATTTCTTGTTTTTGCAATACCTTGAGTTCGCAATTCTTCGGCAATATCAGTAGGAAGTATATTGTATAATAGTTTGTCGGTTTTTTCTTTCTCCATTTCAAGCAAACTATTAATACTTTCTAATTCTTCCCTTTGTTTTTTCAAAAACTGTTTTTGTTGTTCAAGTTTATTATTAGTTTCTTTAAGTTTCTGCCATTGTTGGCGAATCTCTTTATTGCTTGCTAATAGCTGAGTAGTTCTTTTTTCAACAATTTTTTCAAGATTGTGCTTGTTATGTTCGAGCTTTTCTGATAAATCAATACTTCTTTTATAACTCCTTGCATATCGAACGGATATAATAAATGATTGACATAAAACAAATAAAAAAATACTGATGTATGAAAGCTCAATAGTTTTTAAAATATTGTTCGTTAATAAAAGATCATTAATAAATGCTATAAAAACAATAGCTCCTCCGATTAATAATATTCCGGATTTTTTCCTGTCATGATCTTTTGAGTTAATAAATATATATATTATATATGAACTAGAAAGAATTACTAGTATCTTCCATATAAGAATTGTGTTTTTAGCTAATTCTATGTCGGTTATTAATATAATTGATACTGCAAATATTAGAGTTGTTATAAGCGCAAGTCTAATGAATTTTTTAGAAATTGCATTGTCAAACAATTCTTTTATAAAAAAAATAAAAAAGATTATCCCTAAGTGTAAAGAAAAATACTTAGATTTATATATTGCGACAGAGTCTATATTAAAAGAACTGTAGGCAGCTATTATTGAATTTGAAAGTAATGCATATAAAAATACAAGAAAGACAAAAATTGCAAAATATAATGCTGACAAATCTTCTTTTCTTGTAATAAATAGACCAAAATGATATAATGAAATTGCTAAAATGCCGCCGGCCATCAAAAGGTTTATTCCATTAATTATTGCATTATTATCAAAAGATTCTTGGTAAGTGCAAGAAACAAAAAAAAAGGAGAGTATAATTATAAATTGATATACAAATCTTTTTTTATTTATATTAAAATGCATTATATTTTAAATTTTAAACACAAATAATTAATTACCTTGGTTATCGTAATTTTTCGACATATTGATATTAAGCTTGTTGTAACTGCTATTAATCTTAACTAATGTTATTTTAGTGTTGACCTCAAATATACTATTAATAATTGATTTTATCGTAATTGTTTTTGTCAAAAATCGCAAATTTTTATTAAAAATTCAACCAATCATAAGGTTGCATCCTCGTATTTCACTGTTATCAAGTCTTCCCAAAACTTCAAAAGTGTTTTTTTTATTTTTTTTGCCTACATCATATGTTGAAATGAAAGAACAAGAGTATATATTAGCAAGATCTATTACATTTATAGCTCCCGTTTTTTCATATTTACAAAAAGAGAATGGGTCATTAATTTCTCTTATAAAAATTTTCATCCAATTAGGTGTTGAATATTTTCCATCTTTTAATGAATAGGCTTGAGATAATAGTTCTGTCATTCCATATTCAGAGGCAATCTGTTTTATTTTGAAAGCGGATTTTAGCTTCTTATGAAGGTCTTTTCGTATTATTTCTTTTCTTCTTCCTTTCATTCCGCCTGTTTCAATAACTATAGTATCATTTAACTTCATTGGAAATTTTTCAGCGAAATCAAGCAGAGCATAGCTTGCTCCTATTAGAATTGTTTTATCACCTCTTTTATTATTATTATCAAGAGTTTTTTTTAGTTCATTATGATTATTCAAGTAAAATCCGTTTTCTTTTCGATTGCTGTGTTTTATAAGCTCTTTTACCATATATACCAATGATGAGTTTCCTCTCTCCAAATATCCCGGCAATAGTGCCACAATGCAGTATTTTTGAGGATCTCCAAAAAAATGCTTAAAGTTTTTTAAAAGGCTTTTATTATAAATTTCTTTATCAGCAATATAATGCTTTGATGGTTTTGAATGTGTTGTAGTACTGCTATAAAAACAAAGGCCCTCTTTGATATTATTTTTTGATAAAATTTTGTGGTCACGAAAGAAGTCTATAGGCATAAAAGGTATATCGGATAAGCATTGAACATTATCAGGAGTTTTTTTTAAAAGATTACAGAAATCCTTATAAATAGCGCAATTATTATATTGAAATCCAAATATTATTAAAGATAATTTTATAAAACTGTTCTCGTCAGATATATCAAATATACTGTTAATTAGATTGTCTATATTAATTTTGCCAGAGTCCTTCATAATTATTATTTGCAAAATATAAGGTTAGGGCAATTAAGTATATAAATGATTAATACAAAAAATTATCATAAGGATACCTCTTTTTATGTATTTGTTTTACATATTGATAAAGATTCTCCTTAAATTCTTTTATGTTGGTTTTTTTTGTTGCAGAAATAAAAAAGCATGGGTCATTGTTTTTGGCAATCCATGTTTTTTTTAAGTCATCAAGGCTCTGGTTTTCAGAGATGCTATAGTCTATATCTGTCTCATCTTTTTCTTCAAATTCATATTTATCAATTTTGTTAAATAACAAGATCATTTTTTTGTCAGAAACTCCCAGTTCCTGAAGAGTTTGATTAACAATACTTATTTGTTCTTCAAAACTAGGATGTGAAATATCAACTACGTGTATTAGTATATCTGATTCTCTAACTTCATCTAATGTTGATTTAAATGATTCTATCAAATGGTGTGGTAATTTCCTTATAAAACCTACAGTATCAGATATTAAAAATGGTAAATTGCCAATAACCATTTTTCGAACAGTTGTATCAAGTGTAGCAAAAAGTTTGTCTTCAGCAAAAACTTTTGTTTTGCATAAAAGGTTCATGATAGTTGACTTTCCGACGTTGGTATAGCCAACTAAAGCTACTCTGACAAGAGAGCCTCTGTTTGATCTTTGAGTGGCTTTTTGTTTGTCTATTTGCTTAAGTTTTTTCTTAAGTAATGATATTTTGTCCCTAACTATTCTTCTGTCAGTCTCTATTTCTTTTTCTCCCGGTCCTCTGACACCAATACCTCCTCTTTGTCTTTCAAGGTGAGTCCACATACCTGCGAGTCTTGGTAAAATATATTGATATTGTGCTAATTCTACCTGTGTTTTGGCATGTGCTGTGCGAGCCCGATTGGCAAATATGTCCAGTATTAAATTGCTTCTGTCAATGACTCTGCACTTTAAATTTTTCTCTAAATTGCGATGCTGAGAAGGTGTTAGTTCATCATCAAAAACAACAAGCTCAATTTTATTTTCTTTAACATATTCTCGTATTTCATTAAATTTTCCTTTCCCAATGTAATAACCAGCATCCGGCTTTTCAAGATTTTGAGTAAATCTTTTATAAACAGTACCTCCGGCGGTATTTACTAAAAATTCAAGCTCATCAAGATATTCATTAACAAGGTATTTGTCTTTGTTGTTAAAAAAAGCAACTCCTACTATAACAACTTTTTCTGCTTTTTTTGCCGTTTCTATAAATTGAGTCATTAAATAATCCTGATTTTTATAATTTACAATGCATTGAAAAAATATGTGTTTTAAATCTACTTGTTGCCATCTGTAACAAAAAAGAAGGCAATAGCTCCAATTAGTAAATTAATTGTAAATAAATTTGTAACCCCATCATAACTCATTATGCACATATATATAGATGCAATCATTAAAAATAAGCTTGAAATAACAGTAAGGTTATGCTTGCTTAAAAATCCTCCTGCTAAAAGCAAAACAGCAAAAATTAAAAAAACTGCTGCTACATAAAAATTAAATTTACTAATTTGAAATGCCATGAATGGTTCATAGTATTGGCTGAATACTGCTAATAAAATAGCTATTCGCAATATCCATTTTGATAGTCCGGAAAGAGCTTTTAAAGGTTTCATCTTAATAAAAAGGTTTTAAATTATGATTTCAATAATTATATAAATTAAAAATGTTTAAATCCAATAATACTTCTTACTTCTTTTATTGTATTTGAAGCACTGTCCATTGCCTTTTCTTTGCCTTTTTTTGCTACTTTTTGAAGATAATTATTATCGTTTTTTATGTCATTAATTCTTTCTCTGATAGGAGTCGTAAACTCAATAATATCTTTTGCGAGTTGTTTTTTCATGTCTCCATATCTTATTTGACAATTGTTATATGCTTCTTCAAAAAAGTTGTAAGTTTCGGGTTTTGATGTTGCTTTCATTAAATTGAACAAATTTTGAATAGCTTGAGGTTTTTCTTGGTTGGGTTCTTTAGGTCCTTGGTCTGAAACAGCTCTCATTACTTTTTTTTCTATGACTTTAGGGTCGTCAGCAAAGAAAATTGCATTGCCTTCATTTTCCGATTTCCCCATTTTTGTTGAGCCATCTAATCCCGGGATTTTAATTAGTTCTTCACTAAAGTTAAATGCGTATGGCTGAGGGAAATACTCAGTTTTATATAATCTGTTGAATCTGTTTGCAAAAGTTCTTGCCATTTCGAGGTGTTGCTCTTGGTCTTTTCCTACCGGCACTTTTGTGGCTTTATGTATAATAATATCTGCAGCCATAAGAACCGGGTAAGTTAGTAATCCTGCGTTAATATTGTCAGGTTGTTTATGTACTTTTTCTTTAAAAGAAGTACAGCGTTCCAACTCTCCTTTATATGCATTCATATTAAGAAGTAAATAAAGTTCAGTTACTTCAGGCACATCACTTTGTATATATATTGTTGCTTTGTCGGGGTCAAGACCAGCTGCAAGATATTCAATTAAAACTTGTTTTACATTGTTATGTAAATCCTCAGGTGTTGGGTGCGTTGTTAATGAGTGATAATCTGCAATAAAAAAGAAGCAATTATGCTCATATTGCATTTTTTTAAAATTGTTAATTGCACCAAAATAATTGCCGAGGTGCAAGTTGCCTGTTGATCTTATGCCACTTACTACTGTTTCCATGATTGCGAAATTACAAAAAATTTATTGGTATTAATATAAAAACTTAATATCCGTTTTCTGAAAAACGAATATTTGTAATATTGAGTTGAATTGAAGTTATTCCATTCCATGTGTTTTCTTCTATATGATAGGTTATATCAAAAGGGTTGCCTTGCTTTATTTTTTTTAAATGTTCCCCTTGTTGAAAGGCAATTGCATTAAATTCTTTTTTAGGAAATCCGGAATTAGATACTTTTAATTTAAGGTGATTGTTTCCAACAATTTTAGCTGTTCCTCTATCTGTAAGATTATCAGTCATAAATACAGGATTGTTGTTTTCCGGTCCAAATGGTGCAAATTGCTTTAAAATATTAAAAAAATTAGTAGAGATATCATTAAGATTAATTTTTGTTTCTATTTCAATTTCCGGAATAAGCATATCTTCAGTGATATTATTTTCAACATATTTTTTAAATTCTTCTGAAAATTTTTCTAAATTTTCAGGTTTAAGGCTTAGTCCTGCGGCATATTTATGCCCTCCAAAATGTTCAAGATATTCACTGCAAAAGTCAATAGCATTATATATATCAAAATTCTTTACAGATCTAGCAGATCCTGTTATTAGGCCATTTGATAGAGTTAAAACAATTGTGGGACGGTAATATGATTCTATTAGCCTTGAAGCTACTATGCCAACAACGCCTTTATGCCAGTCAGGGCTGTATATAACCGTGCATTTTGATTTTTTTAGGGTTGGGTTTGATTCAATCATCTTAATAGCTTGCTTCGTGATATCTATATCCAATGTGCGTCGCTTTGTGTTTTGTTTGTCAATAAATTGACTAAGCTCACTCGTTTCACTGATGTTTTTACAAATAAGTAATTTTACTGCACTATTCCCGGAAGCTATTCTCCCTGCAGCATTAATACGAGGACTTATCAAAAAACCTAAGTCATTAATGTTAATAGTCTTTGTAAAAACAGTGTTTTCGTCAGGTTCTTTTTTTCTATAAATATCACTATAAAACAAAACTGATTCTAAGCCGGGGCAAGGATCAAGATTGATCTGTTTTAGTCCATAATAAGCAAGTATGCGATTTTCTCCGGTAATAGGCACTATATCAGCAGCTATACTAACTACAACTAAATCAAGATATTCTTTGATTTGAGAAAAAGGTTTGTTATTTTTTTGATTAATGGCTTGAACAATTTTGAAACTTAACCCGCATCCTGAAAGTTCTTTATAGGGATAATTGCAGTCGTTTTGTTTAGGGTCAACTATTCCATAAGCCGGAGGTAGAGTATTCCCGGGTCTGTGGTGGTCGCATACTATAAAATCTATATTTTTTTCTTTTGCGTACTCTATTTGTTTTACAGCTTTAATGCCACAGTCCAAACTAACTATCAGGCTAAAATCATTATTGTATGCGTAGTCTATACTTTTAATACTTATGCCGTAACCTTCTGTATTTCGGTTTGGTATATAAAAATCTAAATTTGCATTTTGTTTTTTTAGATATGAATAAAGTAGTGCAACGGCAGTTATCCCATCAACATCATAATCCCCGTAAATTAAAATCTTTTCTTTTTTATTAATGGCTTCAAGGATTCTATCAATGCTCTTTTTCATATCCTTTAATAAAAAAGGGTCATGTAAATCATCAATGGAGGGGCGAAAAAAAGCTTTAGCTTCATCAAAATTAGTTATTCCTCTAAAGTACAACAGCTTAGACAAAATAGGGTTGATAGACAGTTGAGTGGAAAGATTGGTTATCGTATCTGAGTCAATATCATTTTTTACTATCCATCGTTTTATCATTTTGAATTATTTTTTAGCAAAGATAAAAAAAATATGCTAAAAATATATTAAACGATTAAATCAAATAAATAAAAAAAATTAAGATATAAGGATTTTAATTTTATTATTTTTAGCTTCTACAATGCCTTCATCAAGATCAAGATAAAATAATTTGCGATTTTCATCAATTATTTTTGCCTTGCCCTTATCCAAAAGAGCCATAATGGGAGCGTGATTGTTAAGGATTTCAAAAGACCCCAATTCTTTACCTGGCAATTGTACTAGAACAATATTGCCTGAATATATTGTTTTCTCAGGTGAAATTATTTCTAAAAACATTTATCTTATATGTTTATTATAAAAATTTATTTCAGCAGTTTTTCTCCTTTTTCTATTGCTTGGTCTATTGTTCCAACTAATAAGAAAGCTTGCTCAGGATACTTATCAACGTCTCCATTAAGTATCATTTTAAACCCTTTAATAATCTCTTCAATTGGAACAAGCTCTCCTTTAAGACCTGTAAATTGTTCAGCGACAAAGAAAGGTTGACTTAAAAATCTTTGTGCTCTTCTTGCTCTGTGTACAGTCTGCTTATCTTCTTCTGAAAGTTCATCCATTCCAAGGATAGCAATAATATCTTGCAGTTCTTTATAACGTTGTAGTATTTCTACAACTTGTTTAGCTACGTTATAATGCTCATCACCAACTATATTAGGGTCAAGAATTCTTGATGTTGAGTCAAGTGGGTCAACAGCCGGGTATATTCCAAGCTCAAATATTTTCCTGCTAAGTACTGTAGTCGCATCAAGATGTGAAAAAGTAGTGGCAGGGGCAGGGTCTGTTAAATCGTCAGCAGGAACATAAACGGCTTGTACTGAAGTTATAGAACCTCTTTTAGTAGAAGTAATCCTTTCTTGCATTAATCCCATTTCTGTTGCGAGCGTTGGCTGGTACCCCACAGCTGAAGGCATTCTGCCTAATAAAGCAGAAACTTCTGACCCGGCTTGTGTAAAACGAAAAATATTGTCAAGAAAAAATAATATATCAGCACCGCCTGTTTCACTATCCCCATCTCTAAAATATTCAGCAATGGATAATCCTGATAGGGCAACCCTTGCTCTTGCTCCCGGAGGCTCATTCATTTGACCGAATACTAAAGTAGCTTGCGATTGTGCTAACTCATTTTTGTCAACTTTTGAAAGATCCCATTTCCCCTCTTCCATAGATTTTATAAATTCATCACCATATTTAATAACTCCGGATTCAATCATCTCTCTTAATAAATCATTACCCTCTCTGGTCCTTTCACCAACACCGGCAAAAACACTTGTGCCTTGATATCCTTTTGCAATATTGTTTATCAACTCCATGATTAAAACAGTCTTACCTACACCGGCTCCACCAAACAACCCGATTTTCCCGCCTTTTAGGTAAGGTGTCAATAAGTCTATAACCTTAATTCCTGTATATAAAATCTCGGTTTCAGTTTTAAGCTCATCAAACTTAGGTGCTTCACGATGAATAGGATAACGCTTATCTGTTTTAACTTCACCCATACCATCTATACTATTACCCGTAACATTTAATAAACGTCCGCGAATCTCTTCCCCGGCAGGAACGGTTATAGGAGTGCCCGTTGAAACAACCTCTTTGCCTCTATATAAACCGTCAGTAGAGTCCATGGCAATGGTCCTAACTGTATATTCTCCCATGTGCTGCTGGCATTCAAGAACTATAACATTCCCCAAATCGTTTGTAACTTCAAGTGCTTCATACATATTTGGGAGCATCTCGGTGTTTTCAAATGTTACATCTACCACCGGGCCAATAACTTGTAATACTTTTCCTTTTTTCTTTTCCATTAAAAATGTTTTTAAATTTTATATGGTTTTGAATAATTTTCAAAAAACGAATTTAAGCATTTTTATTATTCTCTCGCAAAAAAATCATAAAAAAAAACAAATTGATTTTAAACTTCTTGACAATCAGGCTTATACAAAAGGGTAGTTTTTTAATATTTTAAATTCATTTTTTAATAATGTAATATGTTTTGTTAAAATAATAAAAATAGTTTTCTAAAAGATGTTTTCAATTTGACTATTTTTGTAAATATTATTAAAGCCTTGATTTTATAGCAAATTGATTAAAAACATTGTGTTGAAATGATAAAAACCATTAATAATTATTTGGAAAATAAAAAAATTGAATATTTGTTTTTTGTGTCAGATAGCGTAATAACTGTAAAATTATTGCTTGATATTAATAAAAGAATAGGAATTCATTCTGATAAAACAATTATTTTACAAATCAAAAATTACCCGAATAATAAATATGTTTTTAATGAAGATAGTGAAGTATCAAATTTATATAGTACCGCAGGGATTAAAAATTTTTCTTTTGTTAATTTTGATACAAACAAACCGGATGATTTTAAAAAAGAGTTAGCTGAATATATTAATAAAGCAAAAAATGTGTTTTTATCCCCTTCTTTAAAAGATTTTTTTGATAGTTTAAATATTGATAAAAAGCCTGAATATTTGTCTGAATATATTAATTATGAGAGGTTATTCAGTTTGTTAAAACAGGGTGCTGTTAAAGAAATTGCGGATAATATTGGATATTTATATCAAATAAGAGGCAAAGTTGTTAAAGGCGATGGTATAGGCAGAAAGATTAAATATCCTACGGCAAATGTTGAACCATCTGATAAAAGAAAAGTTATTCTTGCAAATGGTGTTTATGCTGTTAATGTTAATATTAAAGGAAATTGGCATAAAGGGATGGTAAATATCGGAACAAAACCAACAATTGGCAATAATAAAATAACAATAGAAGCTAATATATTTGATTTTAATAAAAATATATATGGGGATAATATATCTTTAAATTTTATTAAGCGTTTGAGGGATGAGGAGCAATTCGATTCGCTTAATTCTTTAAAATCTCAAATTGAAAAAGATGAGAAAGCTTCAATAAATGCAATAAATAGCGTTAATAAATCTTTGGAGTTTGCGGATGGGTTTTGCTTTATCAAATAGTTGTAGTCTTAAAATTGTTTAAGCAAGAAAATACTATTCAGTTATCTTATCAATAATATATAAAGGTCTTTTTTTAACTTCATTAAATAAATATCCAATATACTCACCAATAATACCAATAATTATAAAAAGTAAAGAAAATCCAAAGCTTAACAGAACTACGATTGTAGTGTATCCCGGCAAAGGTTGGTCCATAAAATACTTAACTAAGGAATATATCCCGACAATAAAACTAAAAGCTCCAAATAAAACACCTATTCCTATGCCAAGACGTAATGGAAGATGCGAAAATGATGCTATAGCTGAAAGTGAAAGGAAAAAGAGTTTTGATATTGAATATTTGCTTTTTCCTGCCGGTCTGTTTGGTGAAATATAATTCAAAGATTTTTTTTTAAACCCGACGCTTTGAATAAGCCCTCTTAGAAAGCGTGTTCTTTCATCATACTTATAAACTATAATATTTGCTACTCTTTTTGAGATAAGAAAGAAATCGGAAGCATAAGGTTCAAAATTGTTGTTAGAAAGCTTATTTAATATCCGATAGAACATTTTTGAAGTAATTCTTTTAATAATCCCGCCATCTTTACGATGATCTCTTATCATTGTTATTACTTCAGTGCCAATTTTAAATTCTTTAATCATATCAACTATGCAGTTAGGAGGATGTTGTAAGTCCGAATCCATACAAATAATAGCTTCTCCTTGTGCATTACTTATCCCGGCTAACATGGCAGCCTCATGTCCGAAATTTCTGCTAAAATGAATGGTTTTTATATTTTTTTCTGAAGCGGAAATTTTATCTAATATAACTCCTGATTCATCTTTACTGCCATCATTAACAAATATAATTTCGCAGTTGTCAAGTATGTTTTTATTATTGTTTATAACCCCTTTTAAGTCCTCCCAAAATAAACTTATCATTTCTTGCTCATTATAAACAGATACTACTATTGAAATATTTCCGCTCGTGTTATTCATGTTTATAAATGTTTAAAATTGTTGTATGAGTTTATTTAAATTAATAAAAATACAAATATCAACATTATTCTTAATAATTTAAAGTTTTTTGTTATAAATTGCTACATTTGCAATGTATATTTACTAATTTACTTGCTAACTTTATACATGGTGATGTCGCGATTGAAACAAAACTAAAAGCATATTAATTTTAATCACATGAATAAACTAAAAGGCTTAATAATATTATTAGCGTTAAGTATTGCTATTGTTTTCTTTTTTTTTAAAGAACCTATAAAAAATCCAAACAGCACTTTTTTTGCAAGTGGCGGGGATGGGCTTAAGGATTACTACACAACTTCATACTTTGTAGAATATGACACATGTTATTTTCATACATACTCTATGAATTATCCACATGGGGAGAATATTTTATTTACAGGAAATCAGCCTTCTATAAGTTTTTTTATTAAGTTTATAAGTGATAATATAGTAGATATAACGGATTATACTGTCGCTATCTTGAATCTTTTTATGCTTTTTTCAATTATTTTGGGAACGGTATTACTGTATTTGCTTTTCCAACATTTTAAATTACCGGTTATATATAGTATTATTGCAGCTATCGGAATTACTTTTCTGTCTCCTCAAATAGCAAGATTGGCTGGTCATTTCTCGCTTTCTTACATTTTTGTTATTCCTGCAATTCTTTATTGTATTGTAAAATTTCATGAAAAGCCGACTTATTGGAAAAGTATTATTTTGGCATTATTGTTTATATGGTTTTTTGGCTTTCATGTTTATATGATAGGTTTTTATAGTATTGTAGTGGTTCTGTATTGGGTTATCATATTTGCAATAAAGAGAAATAAGTTAAATTATAAAACAGGCTTTTTTCATTTTTCAATCCAATTTTTAATACCGGTATTCCTGATTTTACTTATAAATATCATAACAGATGATGTTGCTGACAGATCTTCATATCCATGGGGGTTTTTGCATTATACTGCTTATTTTCAAAGCATATTACTTCCTATTGGTCGCCCTTATGCACAATTTCTGTATAAAATTTCCAGCTTTGATTCAATTGATTGGGAAGGTTTTGCATTTGTCGGAACCACCGCAGCAATCGGCTTTTTAGTTATTTGTTTTAATGTAGTTAAAAAAGTTAGTAAAAGACAAAAAATTAATGTATTTAATTTAGATGAGCATAAGTTATTGCTAAATGTATTACTTATAATTTCAATTATAGGGTTACTTTATTCCTTTGGGTTGCCTTTCAAACTTGGCTTAAAAAGCCTTGTTGATTACATAGGTCCATTGAAACAAATGAGGGGCATAGCAAGATTCTCATGGATCTTTTTTTATGTAATTAATATATATGTTTTTTATTATTTATGGGAAATGAGAAAAATAATAATAAAAAAACCTGTTTATATATTATTAATTGGTGTCGGTTTTAGTTTTTTATTATATGATGCATATTATAATGTGAATTTTTGGAGCAGTTTTGTAAATAATAAAATACCGGAGCTCTCTAAAGATTCTGAAAAAACACCGGAATGGAAAAAAATTATTAATCAAGGAAACTATCAAGCTATACTTCCTTTGCCTTATTTTAATATTGGTTCAGAAAATATTTGGATTGAACCTGTAGATGGTATAAATAATAAAAACTTTATTGTTTCATGGAAAACCGGCTTGCCTTCTATGGGTGTTTATTTAAGCAGAACTTCTTTGAGCCAAACTATAATTAATAACCAGTTATGCTGGGAAGAGTATAGAAAACCAAAAATTATTTCAAAACTAAATCCTGAGAAAGATATATTATTATTAACGTTAAAAAATCAGGATAAAATCCCTGAACCTCAAATAAATTTAATAAGAAAATCTCATTTTCTTTATGAGAATGATGATTTTAGACTTTACCAGACTCCTTTCGATTCCCTTGCAACATTAGCAAGCAATTTATATTTAGAAACCATGCAAGAGTATAAAAATAAAAAGCTTTTCGATCATGGAACTTATAAATCTGATTCCAAAAATAAAAATTTTATGGTTTACAAATCATCAAAAAATCAGAGAAGTAACGAGTTCTATATCGAAAAAGAATCCAATAAACAAAAAATCATTTACAATGGTTCTTTTTATGAAACTAAATTGCCTCTAGATAATGAACAAACAGAATATGTTTTATCTTTTTGGATAAGTGATATTTACACTGATTTGCTTCTTCGCTCCAGATTAATTTTTGAATTAAGTGATTCAGAAAATACTGTTTATGATTATCAAAGTCATAGTTTGTTTGACCTTATAAAAACAGTAGATAAAAATTGGGCACTTATTGAATTAACTTTTAATGTTGAAAAAATAGAACACTTTTTAAAATTTAGAATAAGAAATAGAAATTTACGCAACAATTTTTACAACATAGATGAAATTATGATACGTCCTAAAAACGTCTCTGTGTATAATAAAACAGATAATTACATAATGAAAAACAATCGTTTTTTCTTAAAACAGAATATTTAAGTTTTTTTGCTTCTTCGTTTATAAACCAAAAATGTCCCGATTAGCACTAAAATGAGTATTAAAACACTATAAATCCACACAAAAAGAGGGATGCCGAATTTTTCTGCTACTATTCTTCCTTGAACTTCTTTATATTCAACAGGCAAAACAGGTATGCCTGCTTCATTTTTTTCAAAAGAAATTGCATATCTCGTTATAGCTTCCCATACTTTAAATTCCCGGTTTTTATTTGTGATAATTGTTTTTTCCATATCCTGATAAGGATGTCCGTTTTTGTTTCTTGGTACAACTTCTAATCGTGGCAATGCTTCGCTTATTATAGGCAAATAAGATGCCAGATGATAATCCGTTGCAATATGATACAGCGTTGTATCACATTTTTTTATTTTCTTGTATTTATCCCCTGATTGAATGCCTTTGCCATAGTATAACTCAGCCATTTTAACTGAGCGATATGCCGGTAATCGAAAATTTATTGACGGCATATTTATCCAAAAAGTTTTGTTCGGATTATAAGTGTACTTCAAACCCGAGAATTGCAAAAATTTTGCGTTACCCAGTACCTTTGGCAATAGCGAAGCTATTTCTAGCAATTTGTAAACATCTTCTCCGGTTAAGTATAATGATACAACAGGATATCCTGGAAAACCGTCATATCCTTTCCCTAAAGCGGATATTGAAACAAGATCATAAAATGAAACCTCGCCTTTTGACCAAGCCATGCTGCCCGGTATCACATCTCCGCGAATTATTCCATTCGCCTGAAAAGCTATATCTACATTCTCTCCCGTTACCTCTTCTGTTATAATTCTTATTGCATCGGCTATAAAATTCCCTACTGTTGCTTCTGTTTTTGGATCGCTCCTTGTCATAGGATATTCCGAATACATGACGGTTTCAGCATAATCATTAATTAAACCATCGGTGAATGTAGAAATAAAATCATTTAGTTTCTTGCCATAATTTTCTATAATATCAGCAACTTCCTTGTCTTCTTCTATTTCACTGTCAATTTTTGTTAAAAAAGGAGTATTATTTTCAAAATTTAAAACCTTCAACTTTTTTTCTGAAACATCAAATGAAAGTTCGAGTACTCCCATGTATTCAAGGTTGTATCCACTGTGTAATATAATTGTATTATTAATAATTTCCGGCTCATTGGTTTTTATATGGTCATGTCCGCCAAGGATAATATCTATACCTTCTGTTTTTTTGGCAATTAGTCTGTCTTCTTCTATTCCTGAATGAGTAACAGCTATTATAATGTCAGCTCCGGCATCTTTCAGCAGTTTAACTTGCTTTTTAGATGTCTTTAGTGGCTCTTCAATGCTTACGGAAATATTTGGCGGCATTACGGAATATGCACGGCTACCCATTAAAGAAAATACTCCAAGTTTGATATTATTGCTAAGAGTAAACAAATAATTTTCTTGAATTTCGGGCTTATTGAGGATATTATTATCAGGGATCATCAAATTAGATGATAGTAAAGCAAGCTTTTCATGACTTTCAGGATAGTTTGCTCTAAGAAGGTATTCTGCTAAAGTTTGAGTTCCGTGGTCAAATTCATGATTACCTATTGCGATTGCATTATATCCGACTTTTTTCATAACCTCAAGTTCGGGCGAATATCCAAGTGGAGCAAGCCATGCAAAAGGAGAGCCTCCGGTAAAATCTCCCGAAGAGAATAGCAAAACAGGATTGTTTTGTTGCTCTTTTCGGATGTTATTAACTAAAGTTGATAGTCTTGCAAAACCTCCTGCTGTATTATCATGTTTATTCGGATGATAATCAACAAGGGGCAAAGGAAGCATATTTGAATGCTCATCACTTGTGTGCAATATTGTTAATCGCTTTTCTTGAGTGTAACAACAAGCTGCAACAATAAAAAACAAAACAAGAAATGATACAATTTTATTATAATAATAAAAATTTGTATTCAGAAACAAAAGTTAAATTATTTGTATAAAGTTAATACTAATCTTCACATTCTTTATCAGCAAGGTCAGGACCCCAGCAATGCCACTCATTATCTCCAAATTTATTTGGGTCTTTCACTCTTCCGATTTTTGTTGTTCTATGATAAAGAATTTGAGTTAGGTTATCTTGACCTTTGTTATAGATATCATAAAATGCATCATATACTTCATCATCTTGAATTCCGTGATGGATATATCCTCCATTTTCAGGGCCTCCCGGCTTAACATTTGTATATTTAATATCTGATATTCCGCTTGATTCTTTATTCCAATCAATTTGAACAAGTCTTTGGTTAATGTGAGGGCTTTCATATAGTATCCAGTATCCGTTTGTGCCATCTAAATGAGATTTTCCTTCATACCACATAAAATTTTGAAAACCACCTTGTTTGGAAACAAACATTTTCCAATGAACAAAATTGCCGGATATACTTGCTGTTAATCTGCATGTATGTGCAACATTCCCGGGATATACAGTATATGTCCATCTCCACTCTTTGTCATTTGAATAGTATATTGGAGTATGATTAAAAGATTCTACAAATGTTGCAACCGGAACAGCCATTCCAATAGTTATAATGGCATTCCAAACAGCTACATTAAAAAAGCTATGACCCCAATTTTGGTAGGTTTTGTGTGTTTTTGTTCCATTAAGGGTGTCATCAGGATTATCAAAATCCGAAAAATCCATTAAAAACGTTGATAAAGGAGGAATATCAGGAGCATCCTTATCGGCCTCATCTTTATCACACGAAGTGTTAATAAATGCAATACTGCTTACAAACATTAACATTAAAAACCAAATTGTTGTTTTTTTTATTATTCCCATTTTTGATAGGTTTTAGTTAAAAATTTATTTTAATAAAATAACATTAAACACAAAAATAATAATAAATTAGGTAAAAACAAATTTAATTATAAAATAAAACTGTTTTTAAAATTGCTCCAGCACTTCTATTCTTTTCTCAATAGGAGGATGCGTTGCAAACAATCCGTTAAAAAATGAAAAAACATCTTTTTTCTTTTCTTTCGGATTTTCAATAAACAATTGCGTTACATCTTTTCGTTTTACGGTGCTGACATCCGGGTTTTGTGAAACTTTTCTTAACGCGGAAGCCAGTGCATCCGGTCTTTTTGTCATTTCTGCGGCTCCGGCATCAGCCAAATATTCCCGTTTTCTCGAAATAGCAAACCGGAAAAGTGAGGTTATTATAAAACCTACAATAGCTAAAGCTAATGCTATGAGAATTGCCAGCCCTCTATTCCTTCCACCGCCACCGCCACCTCGGCTACTTGTCATGCCGGAATAAAAGAACGAGCGTAAAAGCATTTGAGTAAGCATTGCAAAAATACCGACAAAAATGATTGAAACTATAAGCAGACGTACATCGCGATTGCGAATATGGCAAAGCTCATGAGCTATAACTGCTTCAAGTTCGTTGTCGTTGAGTTTGTCAATAATTCCCCGTGTAAGGGTTACCGTATAAGTTTTTTTGTTTATTCCGCTGGCAAAAGCATTAAGAGAATTGTCTTCAATAATATTCACCTTTGGCATTTTCATTCCTCTTGAAATGCAAAGGTTTTCTACAAGATTATAAACCCTTTTATTTTCTTTTCTTGAAAGTGGCTTTGCCCCTGTAGCACTGCGAATAATTGCAGTATTAGCAGACCAAGCGATTAAAAACCATATCATTACACCGCCTGCCACCCAAGGTATAGCTGACAAAAAATCGTAGTTTACAGCATCAATTGTAGCAGTTTCGGCTTTTGTAAAAAAGAAAAAAAGCCATGTTAACCCGAAAACAACCAAAGGAAACATTATAAGAAGTAAGGTTGACTTAAAATTGTTGCTCCATATTTGAGTTTGTATTCCTTTATACTTCATTATTATTAAAAATTAAAAAGTTTAAAATTTGATTTCAGGAGCTTTTTCATGCGAAGCTCGTTGTTCAGCGGATAATTCAAACATCGGTTGCCTTTTGAAACCGAACATCCCTGCAAAAAGAACTGCAGGAAAAACCTGAATAGCATTGTTAAGCTCTTTTGTAGCTGAATTAAAATACCTTCTTGATGCAGCAAGTTTGTTTTCTACATCAGAAATTTCATCTTGTAAATTCATAAAATTCTGACTTGCTTTCAGGTCAGGATAAGCTTCTACTGCCACCCTTAAGCCTGCTAATGCGCCTGATAATTGATTTTCAGCATCAATACGGTCATTAATGCTGGTAGCACTCATTGCTTTAGATCTCGCATTTGTTATCTCAGTTAGAACTTCCCTCTCATGTTTCATATATCCTTTAACTGCATCAACAAGTTGAGGAATTAGATCATGACGCTGTTTTAACTGAACATCAATGTCCGCAAATGCATTCTCTCTGTTATTGCGTAGCTTTACAAGACGATTGTAAATTACAATTATCATCAGGACTAGTATTGTTGCAATGATAATTAAAATAAGTGTTGTACTCATAGGTTTTAATTTTTTATGATTAGTATTTTATTAATTCTTATTCAAAGTGCAAATTTCGACAAAAAAATTAAATAATTGACGGTTTATTTAATTTATTTATTGGATTTAATAATTTTGAAAAAATCCAAAAAATTTAATCCAAGTATTTAATCATAAAAAATATTAATTTTTTTTATTTGTCCATATAATAATAGTTAATAAGATTTATTTATTTGTTTGTCGAGGGTTTCTGGATTTTTTTTAGATTTGCATTAGATGTATTTTTATAACGTTTGATGATGAATATATAAATAAAGGACAATCTATATCTTATGAGTAAAACGTTTTATAAAATACATAAATATCAAATTAAGTAAAATAAATTAATGTTTAACAAAAATTTTTAAAATTATGAAACGACAAAATTTTTCAAAAGTAGTTACATTGTTATTTGTTTTTAGCTTTTTATTTACAAATGTAGGATTTACCCAGGAAAGACTTGAGAGTAAAAGTTTAGAAGGTTTTAATGCAGAGTTTCCAAGCCATAAAAATTATGAAAAAGGTGGCGAATGGTTAGG
>PWLF01000091.1 GCA_003559475.1 Bacteroidales bacterium | reverse complement strand
TTTCTCAGTTTTTAATTTGTCTTCTGGTGTAATGGTAGCACATCTGGTTTTGGTCCAGGTAGTCAGGGTTCAAATCCTTGGGAGACAACTTTAAATTAATTTTAATAAATTTAAAATGATTATAATAAAAGAAAATGAAACTTTAGTTTATAGAGTTTTAAAAATAAAAGGATTACCTTATCCTGTAACAGTAATAAGAGATCCTAGTAAAGAAGGAGGATTTACAGCTTTTATGGAAGATTATCCTTATGTATTAAGTGATGAGCAAAAATTGAAAGATTGTATTAAAGGATTAAAGAATTGTTATAGTGAAGCGAAAAAGTTTTTAAGTCGAAAAAAATAATTATAAAATAATTTTTTATTTTAAAATATTTTGGTTATATTAGTATTACGTTCTTTAAAAATAATGCCCCTTGGCGGAATTGGCTAAACGCGCCAGACTTTGAATCTGGTGTCCATGTGGACTTGTAGGTTCGACTCCTACAGGGGCAGCGATAAGCGGCTCAGGTTTAAGGTAAAGGGCATACCTGCTGGATTAATTCCGAAAACCTTGAATTATTTAATAATTCTAAAGTCACATAGTAAGGACGTCGCTGCCTTACTTATCGGGATGCGATCCAATTGAGAGAGGTTACCGGCATTGGAAGCCGGATTATTGGAGGTTCGAGTCCTCTCATCCCGACATAGAAGTAAATGTTCTTTGACGTATTGGCACATCGCGGGTGTGGTGTAATCAGGTTAGCACATAATATTTGGGATATTAAGGTTGTCGTTCGAATCGACCACCTGCGACAAAATAATTAATTAATAGAGTTAATTTTTTAAAGAGTGCTGTGGCGGAATCGGTAGACGCTCTCGAAAGAGGTACCGATAAACAGTGTATGGGTTAATATTCCGAACCACGGAAGTTCCGTCCCTGCTGTGTGTGGTTGACTTCGGTCTTGCAGGTTCGAATCCTGCCAGCACCCCAAATAAATTATAAATCAAATATGCCCTTGTGGAGGAATTGGAAGACTCGCCAGACTTAGGATCCGGTGCTTTATGCGTTGTGGGTTCGAGTCCCACCAAGGGTACAAACAAAGTTTTAAAGGTTCACAATTCTCTTAATATCGCTTTGGAGTCTAATGGTCTTTAAAACTTTGGACTATAGTGAGTCATTAACCGTAACAGTAACTTTAAATGCCGAGAAATAGCGTATAAAATGAGCAGCTATAGTCAACAATCGAGGTGTAGCTCAGTTGGGAGAGCGCTAGACTGGGGGTCTAGAGGACGTTGGATCGAGACCAACCACTTCGACAAAAAATGAAAAAAAGTGAAAAAAAGTTGCCCAAAATTTTTTTATTTCAAAAAAAATAGTTATATTAGTACTATAATTTGAAAATAACGTTCTTTAAAATATTTAAGATATAACCTCTCTTCAAAATTAAAATAGAAGACTTCATTTAGTAGGCTGCAGACGAAAAATGTAATGACTGGTGAAAATCCAGGGGGTTGTAGAATGGGAGTACGTCAACGCTGGAGAGTTGAGCTTGTCTGTAAAACAAGTGCTTAGGCTTAGTAGGTTCGAATCCTACTACTCCCACAAAAATAAACAAAAGTTCTTTGAAGATATTTAAGAAGCTCCTGGTGAGTTGATCATTATGGCCTGTCGATACGTAATTAAGGTGCACAAGAAAACAAGATGTCTGGTTAACCAGCACCAGGAGGAGGTAGTTATTAAGTTCCACAAAATAGGGATAATTCAAACCCGGGCTTTACACTGCTCTTGAAGGCACCCGATTAGGTGTAAAGCAATACCGAAAAGTAACTGTTTGTGTGCGTGGAGGGTAAAACCGGCGAAGCGCGACGGCAAACAACCCAGCAAGTTCTCAAACATCAATGTTTGTTATTAGAGCTGGGATTTATGACCTTGTGTTGGAATTGGTAGACAAGCTAGATTAAGGATCTAGTGCTGAAACACGCGTAAGGGTTCGAGTCCCTTCAAGGTCACAAAAGAAAGGGTTGCGTGATGACATCTAAGATAAGAATGATCAACTTATCGACGCGTAGATGCTTAAACAATTTATAGTGTTGTTAAGTGTAGCGTTAAATAGGATAGTCCATAGTGAATACAGCGTCCTTTCTTTATTTGGCCGGATGGGGGAATTGGGAGACCCGACAGACTTAAAATCTGTTGCTCAGTAATGGGCGTGCGAGTTCGAACCTCGCTCCGGCTACTAAATGTTTTTAATATCCCGTAGGGACTTGGTGATACTAATTTGGCCCGTTCGTCTAGTGGTTAGGACGCTGCCCTTTCACGGCAGTAACACGAGTTCGATTCTCGTACGGGCTACAATTTTATATTTCTAGATATATAAAATAAAAATATTATTATGAATGAAATTGCAAGTATATTAACAGGAACATTATTAATATCCATTTTAAGTTTTTTTTCATACGTAGTGTATATATGGATTAAATATGGTATACATACATCTATATCAGCATCATGGTATTCTTTAGAAGAAAAACAAAAATGGTTATTTACTGCCTGGACTTGGGGTTTTGCTTTACCTTTAACAATAGCAGCAATGTTAGTAGGAGGTGGTTGGTTTGCATTTTTTGGAGGAGCTTTTATATCTATTGTCGGAGCAGCCCCCAGAAATTGGGACGGTGCCAATCGATTTTTAGAAAACCTATTTGGTTTAAGAGAAGGAGAAAAGAGAGTACATAAATTTTTTGCATACGCGGGTGTACTTATTTCTCAAGTAAGCTTGGCTATAGAATTTGAAGCTTATTTAGCAAATATAATATTTGTAGTATTATCATCTATATTATTACTTTCAACTAATAAAGCTATATGGTGGATTGAAAAAATTGCATATACTTCTTACTTTATTATTGTAGCTAAATATGCTGCTGATATTATAATGATTTAATTATTTTATTAATAGTTTAACCTTTTAAAAATAAAATAAATGAGTATAAAAATTACTGAATTACATTATTTATTAATGAGTAGAGAAGGCTTTACAAAAGAAGAAGCCGATGATATAATAAATGAAGCAAAAAAATTAGTAAAAAAAGGGTATAACCCCGAAGAACTTTTTTTAGATATTAATATAGATCCTTCCTACTTAATAGGAATATTTTAAAAATAAAATAAATGTTTATGAAAAAAATAAACATAGAAGCAAGTAAGATGACACCGAGTGTATTCATAGATATCGATAATGGTATATTTGAAATGGAAGGTAGAAGTTTACACGAGTCACCGAATGAATTATTTAACACTATTTTAAAAGCTTTAAAGGATTACGAGTCATTAAAAAATAAAAAACCTATTAAATTTATATTTGATTTTGAATTTGTTAATACAGCATCAACCCGAAAATTATATCAAATATTAAATGTAATAAAAAATTTCGAAGGAAATATTAAATGGTATTATGAATATGACGATGAAAGTATTCAAGATCTTGGTGAATTTTTTAAGGAAATGATAAGTGACGGAAGTATTGACTTTGACATAATTGGAAAACCCGAAGAATAATTTTTAAATTTTTATGAAAAAAGTTGTTCCAGAATTTTTTTATTTCAAAAAATATTGTTATATTAGTACTTTATTTTAATACTAATCGCTAAATATTATTTTTTATGAATGAAGATATAATGAAGTCAATGGGCTTTCACAAAGAAATGGAAAATGTTAAAAATAGAAAATGCCCACTTTGTGGAGAAAAAATAAACATTAACGATTTTAAAGATCCACTGTCTATTAAAGAATTTAAGATAAGTGGTATGTGCCAAAAATGTCAAGATGAAGTTTTTAATTAATTTTTAATATTTTTAACAAAAAATATTTTTTAATTCTAAAAACTTTTATTATATTAGTAAATATTAAAATAATAATACTTTATGGAAATATATATTGTGTATAAAGAGGATGGCTACGGAGGTTCTGAAGTTGATAAAGCCTTTAAAGATCTTTCAAAGGCTATTAATTTTGTGATTGATAATAAATTAAATCATTTAACATTCTCATCAGAAGATGATTTAATCGATGAAGCTTTGACTTTTATTGATACAATTTTACTTGAATAAAACGTTCTTTTAATAATATAAGGGCTCTTCCCGAAATTAGGATGTGGGTTTCGTCAGTTAAGGCGCCATTCTTCACGGAATTAAAACGCTGACCGACATGGTAGAAACTCTCTTTAGCGGGAGAGTGAAAACCGCAAACAGGGCGGTCCTGTTATCTGGGTTCGAATCCCAAAGAGTCCACGATTTTTAATTCGTTCTTTAACATATTGTAAGATATATACCGATGCGTGAGTCGGTTAATTCACAAACCAAAGTATGGTTCGCCCGGCATTGGAACGTGATAAAGAGATAATGATCCGTAAGGGTCAAAAGAGGAGAGCATTTCCTTTGGCTCTCCTGCCAGTAATGGTCACTTTACGCAAGCCTCAACTACCGAGTGCCGTACTCGGTCTTCAGTGAAAACTGGAGATAGTTGGAAAGTGGTGAGGAACTCTTCGGAGTGAATTTGGTCCTTTGGCAAGGATAAGGTTGGTAAGCCCCTGGAAACAGGTAAGGAGCCATCTAAATAGATTTGACAGATCAACCAATACGTGTCAACACCATGCGCAATTACAGTTAAGAGGTAGCTACACTGTCTAAACTCTGAGGAGGGTAAAGGCTAGGTAGCAATATTAATGATGAAAGGGTAATACCTGGAATCATGAAATATGGCACAGTAGGGACTACCAAACCCGAAACGCAGGACTGGTTAAGTATTTTGTAAAACAAAATTTTATGAAGCTTTGGCCGAGCGCCAGTTCAAAGGACTATAATTTTTAGATTAGCTCAGTAATAGAGCAATTGCTTTTGGTGCAATGGGTCGCCGGTGTAATTCCGGTATCTATATAAAAAATAATAGAAACAGCAAAGCCTCGGCCGGTTAACAAGAGTAAGTCGCTAAAGTCTTTACTCCCTTTGGGAGAATAAAGAGCCTGGAAGCTCGCAAGGTGGAAAGGTTTGATGGAATGGGACTCTTAATCTCTTAGCGGAGATGAACGGCTCGCAAGGTCGGAGGGAATCTGAACGTCGAGTATCTTGTTAACGACAGTGGAATTGCTACCACTTTAATCAAAGCAGCGTCGCTGATAGACTTAATTAGGATAACTTCCAATTAAGTGGATAAGTTCTTAACAAAAGGGTTAGCACCCTGGAGGTACGGGAACAAAGGTATCAGTATAGAGAGTGTAATCTCAGCTCAACATGGTGCGTTATACAAGTGGACAAAGTAGCAAGGCTTTCAATCTTGTGCCAAATCATGGCTTCGAGGGGTTCGAATCCCCCACGCACTACTGTGAAAAATAATGGCACGTTACTTCGCGTTAAGAAGCCCAATCATGGGAAAATGATAGGTTTTAAATTCATCATTTACCTATAGTATTTTAACGAATATAAGAAAAAAAGATGAATTGGTGTGTTCACTAATTGAACACAAGGTGTTATTCCAACCTTAGAGGATTTTGCCATCCACCGGAATAAAAAAGGGAGCTGCCGGCAATTGCTCACTTTTTTTATTGTTATAAATAAAATAAATAAAATAAATTATATGTTATAATGAGAGCAAAACTTGTTGATAATTATATTGAATGGGATCATCTAGATGATAATATTCAAGTAGATATATTAGAAAATATATATGCTAATTCTGAATATCTTCAAAATAATTGGAATATATGGACATTTAAGGAATATTTAGATGATGCTTTAGATTTACCAAAATTAAAAATTGAATATAAATCTGTAGATAAATTATTCAAACAATTTAAGAAAATGAATTGGGGAATAAGTGAAACACAATTAAATAATTTAATTAATTTATTAAATAAAGGAATAGAATTAGATCCAATAATGGTTAGGGGTAATGAACTTTTTGATGGTGGACATAGGCTATTAGCATATAAAAAATTAAACAAACAAAAAATTCCTACAATAGATATTTGGCCATTATTAAATATAAATTGGAAAAAATGGATGGGAGAATAGTGAAACTTTTAACTTTCAGGAATATATAATAATAAATAAAATAAATTGTAGCGATATGCTTGTATGTCATTGTACTTTACCTTACACAAATCCTAGTGCTTGTAAAAATTGTTCGCGGTATTTAGGGTATTTAGAAAGCACAAGTGGTTTTAACCCTTATGAACCGCCATACGATCCAGGAAAAGATCAAATAGTTCCTTCGGATCAGTTTGAACCTCAGAATATTAGAACTAAAAAAATTACTCGTACTATAGAAAAATATAGTAAAGATGGAAGATACTTAGGAAAAGAGGTTATAATAGAAGAAGAGGAAGTTTATGATAAAAAAGTATATTTTTCAAATGACGTTAAAGTATATTATTCTACAGTGGGTTAGTTTTTTTAAATTTTTATGAATAATATATAAATAAATTAATAAACATTTAACAAATATAGTTTTATTTTTAGAAAACTTTTAATTATATTAGTATTATAAAATATTGTTGTAGTAAAAAAAGAGTTACTTCGTTTAATTTACTAAGATTAATTATGAATAAAAATACTCTTTTTAAGTTTTTCAACTTTTTTGCTTTACTTAATTTAAATATATTATGACGCAAAAGCCCGAGAAACGTTTCTCGGGCTTTTTTAATTTAAACACTAAAATTAAATATTATGGCTACTAAAAAAGAGATTATTTACTCAACGATCGAAAATAAAGGAAAGGATGTTAAAAATGCTCCCTTTTGGAAAGACTGTCACCACCCCGACGATATAACAAATAAAATGTTGAAAAACGGTAAACAATGGTACAAATACCATGTAAAATTTGACGGTACAGTACCTATAATGGTAACAAAAACAGAAAAATTAAAAAAATATTAATTAAAATATTAATTATGCCTTATATTAAAAAAGAAGACAGAATAAAATTCGAAAATGATATTTCTAAGATATCTAAAAATATTAATTCGGATGGTGAGCTTAATTATGTAATTACATTATTAGTTCATAATGAACTTTTAAAAAGAGGGAGAAATTATCAAAATATGAATAATTTAGTAGGCGTGTTAGAGTGTGTTAAAAATGAATTTATTCGTGAGGTAGTTAGCCCGTATGAAAATATTAAAAAAGAAGCAAACGGAAATATAAGTTTTTTAGATAGAAATAATGAATAAATTAAATAAATTTCTTTAATTGAATTAAAAATTAATAGTAAAAAGGAGGTAAAAATTATGGCAAAGTACAACACAAAAAGAGAATCAGTAGTTAAGACTACCACTACTCATCAGGGAGGTAAAGGGTATACCCAAACCCCTGAAGCAGAACTTATTGGAATACTTTCAACCGGTATTCAGAATACTTTTTATGAACAAGAATCTGAGCGGGAAATACGTCTTAGAGAACTTATAGATAAAATAGCAAAAAAAGATAAAGAATTTGCTGCAAAGGCTCTTATTTATGCAAGAAATGTGTTTGGTCAAAGAACAGTCACTCACCTTGGGGCAGTTAATCTAGCACCTCATCTTTCTGGTGATCCACTTGGTAAAAGATTTTTTTCAAAAAGAAATAGAAATAAAAATGAAGGAGGTCTAATTTTTAGGCTCGATGATATGGCTGAGATTCTTGCGTGTTATTTTAAAAAAAATGGTAAAGATGCTCCGATACCAAATGCTCTTAAGAAAGGTTTCCGTGACGCTCTTGAGAATGCAGATACTTATGAACTTGCAAAGTACCAGGCTAAGGGCAGAGGTATATCAATGGTTGACATTGTGAACCTTGTGCACCCAAGAGAAACGTCAAAGAATGGTACAGTTGTAGTATTAGAGGAAGAATACTTAAAAGCTACAAGTGGAACAAAGTTTGTTGGAAATCAATATCAAAAGACTGAAGATGGAAAAGTTATTATTCCTGCGCTTCGTGCACTTGTTCTTGGACTTCTTAAGCAGTTCAACACTTCTGAAGACAAGAACACTAAGGCTGGACAAGATGTAGCAGCTCAAGTTAAGGCTGGTGAAATAACTCAAGAAGAAGCTAAGGAAGTTCTTACTGAAAAGAAAACTGAAAACTATGAAGAGCTTATTCGTACTAAGAAGATTGGTTACATTGCACTTCTTCGTAATCTTCGTAATATAATCAACACTGGAAAGAATGAACTTCTTGATGAAGCATGCGAACTTCTTGTTAATAAAGATTTTATACGCAAGTCACTAGTGTGGCCTCACCAGATTGACATAGCTCAAGAAATAATGCTTGTTGAATTTAGTGGAAAACAACTTCAAAAAGTCACAAAAGCTCTTGGTATTGCTTATGAGAACTCAATTCCAAACCTTGACAATCTTCTTCCAGAAGGAAGAACAGCTGTTGTATTTGATACTTCAGGTTCTATGCAAGGTAGTTATTATGGAACTCGAGTTCATATTAATCAAGGTGCAAAGAAAACTGCAATTAACTCGAGTCCCGTTGAAAAGGCAGCTCTTATAGCAGCTACATTTGCTAAGGGAACTGGAGGTGATGTTTATCACTTTGGTGTATCATGCGCAAGAATTACTGGATTTAATCCAAATGATGCCATTAATACTCTTAAGAAGAACTTTTCTTCTCGTATAGGAGAATGTGGACACGGTACTCACTACGATAACATTCTTCCAACTCTTGCGAAAGAAGGTGGACAGTATGATAGAGTGATCATCATAACAGATGAGCAGGGTTGTGATTCTTTTGAACGTTCTTATAAAGAATATTCAAATAAATATGGAACACCATATATATATTTCGTTAACATCTGTGGTTATGGACCAACTATGGCTAAGGCTGGAAATAGAGTATTTAGACTATTTGGGTATAGTGCCGATATTTATGAGGCCATTCCAAAATTAGAAATGAATATCAAAGAAGTTATTGACGCGATCAATCGTATTGAGATTTAATTTTTAACAAATTTTAATAAATCCGGATTTTTTAAATCCGGATTTTTTGTTATATTTACTCTATAATTAAAAACAATTAAATTATGTCGCAGAAAATCCAAATTGAAAAAGTAAACTACTTTGGTGACAGTAATAATGATAAAGATTTTAATGCTAAAGTACTTTACAGGAAACATGGAAAACTTTATCTATGTCATATCTATATTGATTTTTTTAATGAGTATATTTATATTCCAAAACAACCAAAGGAATGTAAAGTATTGCCGGGATTCTCTTCAGCAATTAACACTTTCGCAAAAGAAACTAACTTTTTATTTTAAATTAATATTAAAACATACATTATGCATTATGGAAAACATAGAAAACATAACTAAAACATTTCCATCAGAAGTAACATTTGACCGCGTATACTCAGCATATAATGGAAAGCAAGGATGTATGTGTGGATGTTTAGGAAACTATGCTTACGCAAGTGAACACAGAGAATTTGCTTCAAAGGATAGAGGCTACATTGTCGATGACGATGAAGTAAGTAATAGTAAAGTTAAAAGGAGGTTCAATGCCATACAGAAACATGCAGGTCCTTTCATAGTAGGTGAAACTTATGTGTACGTTGAAAGTGGAGATCGTTGTTTTGCAGTTTATTTTAAATAAAAATAATTAACAGTTATGAAAAAAGCAATAGCAGCAGGATATATATGGCCAGGACGTTATACAGAAGGGCAAAGTGTTTATGAACCATGGTATGCACAGGAGTACCCGCAAGAAGTTATTGACAGTCCAGATGATGAAGTTATTCTTGAACCAAACAAGAATTATACCCTAGTGATTGACTATCCTCTTGATAATCCCGCTAAGTTTAACGTAGAAACAGGAAAGAATGGTATGACTCGTAGAGAGTTTGCAAACTTTTCAACTCAAGCATATAGAAAAGTTTATGAGTCTCCAGAAGTATATGGTGTATGGGGCCACGAAATATATGACTTAACCATTCACACTCTTTACATTGATGAAAACACAATAAC
>PWLF01000198.1 GCA_003559475.1 Bacteroidales bacterium | reverse complement strand
TTCTCACGATTATTATAAATTAAGTTAAAACTAACACGCAAATTTAATAAAACTTATTGCTTTATGCTTAATAAAAATCATTAAAAAGATTTTTATATCAAATCAAATTTATTTAATAAAGAATAAAAATTATCTTTGCATTTAAATAATAAAACAAAATAGTTATTTTTATTCAATTATTTTTGTTTATTTATTACCTTTGCAATCCTTTTTTTAATATTATAATAAAATTTTGTTTTAAAAATATAAAGTATTGTTATAAAATCCTCATTCGTTTAAATATAAAAAATATTGATGCTTATTAGGGTTTGCAGATAATAGAAATAGTAATTTATTGTAAAAACCAAAAATATTAACATAAAATTTATTTATTCAGATGAAAGTATATCAGACAAAAGAAATTAGGAATGTAGCGCTTGTTGGAAGTGCAAAAACAGGAAAAACAACGCTTGCTGAATCAATGCTTTTTGAAAGCGGTCTTTTAAAGCGTCGTGGTACTGTTGAAGATAAAAACACAGCATCCGATTACCGTGAAATTGAGTTTGAAAGAGAAGCTTCAGTTTTTTCCACGGTATTAAACACAGAGTATAACAATTGCAAACTGAATTTTATTGATACTCCGGGATTTGAAGACTTTATCGGTGAAGTTGTATCTGCTCTTAAAGTTTGTGATACCGCACTTATGCTAATAAATGCTCAAAATGGAGTTGAAGTTGGAACTGAAGTTACATGGCGATATATTAACCGAGATGAGAAACCTGCAGTTTTTGCTATTAATCAGATGGAGCACGAAAAGGCTAATTTTGAAGAGTCTGTCAGACAATTAAAACAACAATTCGGCAACAAAATTGTAACTGCACAATATCCTGTTAATGAAGGACTGGGCTTTGATACTGTTATTGACGTTTTGAAAATGAAAATGTATAAGTTTCAAGCCGATTCAGGCAAAGCAGAAATTTCTGATATCCCTGATGCCGAGAAGTCAAAGGCTGAAGAGCTTAGAAATGAAATTGTTGAAGCAGCAGCTGAAAGCGATGAGCAACTTATGGAAAACTTCTTTGAAAATGGAACTCTTACAGATGAAGAATTAAGCAAAGGAATAAAATTAGGCGTTATTAACAGATCAATGTTCCCCGTTTTTTGTGTTTCTGCCAAAAACAATCAAGGGCCAAGTCGCCTTATGGAATTTATCACGGAAAGTTTACCTTCTCCTGATGAAGTTGGTTCAACGAAAACCGATAAAGGCGAAGAACTTAAATATGACCCTACTCAACCTACTGTTGCTTTTGTTTTTAAAACTGCTATAGAAGCACATTTAGGGGAAATATCTTTCTTTAAAGTATGCCAAGGGCAAATTACTGAAGCGATAGACCTTATAAACTCTAATACTAACTCAAAAGAAAGGTTATCTCAGCTGTTTTCTATTGCCGGAAAAAACAGAGAAAAAATTGATAAAGTAATGCCGGGAGATATCGCAGCTACTATAAAACTTAAAAGCACTTTTACTGACAATACTCTTACATCAACAAAAAATCAAGGTGTAAAAGTTGAACCTATAAAGTTTCCGGAACCAAAATTCCGCGTAGCTGTCAAAGCTAAAAATACTGCTGATGAAGAAAAACTTATGACTGTGCTTAAAGAAATGAACAATATTGACCCAACGCTAAAATATGAACAGTCAAAAGAATTAAAGCAACTTATTTTATCAGGTCAAGGCGAGATGCATCTTAATATCACAAAATGGATGATTGAAAACTTGAACAAAATTCCTATAGAATATTATGCTCCCAAAATTCAGTATAGAGAAACTATTACTAAATCAGCTAAAGCAGATTATCGTCATAAAAAACAATCAGGTGGTTCAGGACAGTTCGGAGAGGTATATATGATGATAGAACCATACGTAGAAGGTAAGCCCGATCAAAAAGAATATACTATAAGAAATCAAGATTCACACGACTTACCATGGGGAGGTAAACTTGTATTTAATAATTGCATTGTAGGTGGTGCTATTGACACAAGATTTATGCCTGCTATACTTAAAGGTATTATGGAAAAAATGGAAGAAGGACCACTAACAGGGTCTTATGCACGAGATATCATTGTTAGTATATACGACGGAAAGATGCACCCTGTTGATTCTAACGAAGTATCTTTTAAATTAGCAGGACGTAATGCTTTTAGTCAAGCCTTTAAAAATGCAGGACCTAAAATTCTTGAACCTATTTATGATGTTGAAGTACTTGTTCCTGAAGAAAATATGGGTGATGTTATGACTGACTTGCAAGGAAGAAGAGCAATAATTATGGGAATGGACAGTGAAGGAAATTATCAGAAAATAAGAGCTAAAGTACCTTTAGCTGAGATGAACCGTTATTCTACAACACTGTCATCAATATCAAGCGGTAGAGCAACTTACGGAATGAAATTTGCCGAATATCAGCAAGTGCCTATGGATGTTCAGGAAAAACTTCTTAAAGAATACGAACAAGAACAACAAAAAGTAGAAGAATAATTAATTAACTCACTTTTATAGCCCGGCATTTTACTATAATTTAAAGTGTCGGGCTATTTTAATATCTTAAAAGCGCAAGTTTAATTAATAAATAAGTATTATTGAAAATATTTCTCGCAAAAACAGACTCAAATGAATGAAGTATGTATAACAATAACATATAAAGAGTTTGCTGATTCTGGAAAAATTAAAAAGGAAGAGCAAAAACTTCTTAAGGAAGCCCGCGAAATTGCTAAATCAGCTTATGCTCCTTATTCTAAATTTAATGTGGGAGCTTCCGTTTTGCTTAATGACGGGACTATAGTTAATGGCAACAATCAGGAAAATGCCGTTTACCCTTCAGGACTATGCGCTGAGAGAGTAGCCGTTTTTTCCGCTAATGCTCTTTACCCGGGAAAAACTATAAAAAGCATCGCAATAAGTGCATTCTCTCATGATAAAATTATAGACAAACCTGTTTCTCCCTGTGGAAGTTGCCGCCAATCATTTATTGAATATGAGAACAAACAAAACTCTCCAATAAAATTGATATTATCAGGTCAGGAAGGTAAAGTTATTATAATAAATAGTGCTGCAGAACTAATGCCATTACAATTTGAAAAAATGGTATAAGAATTCCAACTCCTGATTAATATTAAGAAAGCACAAGTGATTATTATTTTAACAAAACATACTACTCAGCAAAAGAGAGCTAACGGCTAATATCTGCTAAACAATCTTTTAGCTTAAATATTTTACAATTAGCTTTAAGCAAACAAAGGATAATCTTTCATTAGGTTATTGACTTTTTCTCTTACGGAATTGATAGTGTTTTCATCATCAATATTCATAAGAACTTCATCAACAAGGTCTGCTATTACGCCCATGTCATTTTCTTTAAGACCTCTCGTTGTCACAGCCGATGTCCCTAATCTAATGCCTGAAGCTTGAAACGGAGATCTTGAATCAAATGGAACCATATTCTTATTTATTGTAATATCCGCTTTAACGAGAGTATCCTCTGCTTTTCTTCCTGTTAGCTCAGGCGCTTTACTTCTAAGGTCAATAAGTATAAGATGATTGTCTGTTCCGCCTGAGATTATGTTATATCCTTTATTTTTAAAAGCTTTACCTAACGCTTGGGCATTAGCCATTACCTGTTTACAATACTTTAAGTATTTATCATCAAGGGCTTCGCCAAAAGCAACAGCTTTCGCAGCTATAACATGCTGTAAAGGACCTCCTTGTGTGCCCGGGAATACAGCTGAATCTATTACTTGCGACATCATTTTAACTTTTCCTTTTAAAGTTTTTTGTCCCCAGGGATTTTCAATATCTTTCCCAATAAGAATCAATCCTCCTCTTGGTCCACGCAGAGTTTTATGTGTAGTTGTTGTAACAACATGACAATAAGGCAAAGGGTCTTTTAACAGCTTTTTGGCTATCAATCCGGCCGGATGTGCAATATCAGCCATAAGTATGGCACCAATCTTGTCAGCTATCTCTCTCATTCTTGCATAATCCCAGTCTCGAGAATATGCCGATGCACCTGCAACAATCATCTTCGGCTTTTCTTTTATAGCTATTTCTTCCATCTCGTCATAATCTATATAACCGGTTTCCTTATCAACTTTATAGGAAACAGGATTATATAATATTCCAGAAAGGTTTACCGGTGCTCCATGAGAAAGATGACCTCCATGGCTCAAATCCATACCCATAAAAGTATCACCGGGATTAAGACATGCTAAAAAAACCGCTGCATTTGCCTGAGCACCTGAATGTGGCTGAACATTTGCATATTCAGCACCAAAAAGCTCCTTTGCCCTGTCTATAGCCAACTGTTCAACTTGGTCAACTACTTCGCATCCACCATAATACCTTTTGCCCGGATATCCTTCTGCATACTTATTAGTAAGAACGCTACCCATAGCTTCCATAACTTGTTCACTGACAAAATTTTCAGAAGCAATAAGCTCAATGCCATGTAATTGACGCTCCCGCTCCTTATTTATTAACTCGAAAATTCTATTATCTTTTTCCATTTTTATAAAGTTTATTTAATTTTGATATGCTTTATTTTTTAAATTGCTAAGTTAAAAATAATTTTATTATATTAAAACACATAATAATAATATTTTTTTCATGTAACATGTTTAAATAGTATTATATTTACTAAAAAAAAGATTTTGTACTTTATTTAATAATTATATGATAAAAGGTAAAAAAGTAGTTGTTGTTATGCCGGCATATAATGCAGCACTTACCTTAGAAAACACCTATCGTGAACTACCATTAGATATTGTTGATGATGTTGTCATTGTTGATGATGCCAGCAGCGATAATACGATTAAAATTGCAAAAAACCTCGGAATAAAACATATAGTAGAGCATAAAAAAAATATTGGCTACGGTGGAAATCAAAAAACCTGTTATAATAAAGCTTTAAATGAATTAAAAGCTGATATTATCATTATGCTTCATCCTGATTATCAATATACTCCTAAAATAATACCGTCAATGGCATTTCTTATAGCAAATGATGTTTTTCCTGTTGTATTAGGTTCAAGAATACTCGGAAAAGGAGCGTTAAAAGGAGGAATGCCTCTTTATAAATATATTGCAAACCGTATATTGACTTTTATTCAAAATATTATGTTGAACCAAAAATTATCAGAATATCATACAGGATATCGTGCTTTTTCTGGAAAAGTATTAAAAAATATAAATTATAAAGCCAACTCAGATAGTTTTATTTTTGATAATCAAATAATTAGTCAAATCTTTATGGCAGGATATAAAATAGGAGAAGTTTCATGCCCTGTTAAATATTTTCCTGAAGCTTCTTCAATCGGCTTTAAAAATAGTATAATTTATGGCTTTGGCGTAATAAAAACCAGTGTTATGCACTTTTTACATAAAATAAAATTTTGTAATTTTCGTATTTATCAACATGATAAATAATATGTTTTTATAGTTTATAAGCTATATTTGCTAATTATTTAATATAGCGATTTATTTAATAAATTCAAAACCGTTTATAAGTCATGCGTATAACCTTTTTAACTTTAGTATTCTTATTTGTTTTTGATGGTTTACTAATATCTTCCGACAGCCCAAAATACTTTACCCTTGATGAGGTTGTTAAAATAGCTCGTGAAGAATCGCCAAATGCTCTGGCAGCGCGTCATAGATACAGAGGCAGTTATTGGCAATACCGGTCATTTCGGGCAGGATATTTGCCTTATGTTTCATTAGATGCCACATTGCCAAATCTGAATCGTACAATATCAGCAGTTACTTTACCTGATGGCAGTGATATTTTTGTTAGAAGAAGTTTAGCTACTTCATCTTCAAATATTTCAATAAATCAAAGAGTTGGATTAACAGGCGGGCAAGTTTTTGTAAGCTCGGGACTTGAAAGGATAGATCTTTTGCATGATGATGCAGATACAGAAACATCATATTTATCAACTCCTGTTAACATAGGTTTCAGGCAACCTCTTTTTGGGCATAACCCCTATAAATGGGAAAGACAAATAGAGCCAAAAAGGTACAAAGAAGCCCGGCAAAATTATATAAAAGAGCTTGAAAACATATCTATGAGTGCAACAAATCTTTTTTTCTCTCTTTTAATGGCTCAAATTAATGTTGAAATCAATAAGGTCAACTTAAACAATAACGATACTTTATACCAGATTGCTAAAGGAAGGCATTCACTGGGCCGTATAGCCGAAACTGAACTTTTGCAGATGGAATTGAACTATCTTAATTCTCTCTCCGATTTAGAAAATTCGGAAATCGAATATGAATCAGCTCTCTTTAGATTTCGGTCATACCTCGGCATAGAAGGAGACGACGAAATTTTACTAACACCACCGGAAGATATTCCTGATTTAATAATTGAACCTTTGAATGCTCTATCTTATGCAAAAAATAACAGACCTGAGATGTATACTTATGAAAGGCAAAAGATTGAAGCAAAAGAAGAAGTTTATAGAGCTAAAGCTAATTCCCGACCCAACATTGACTTATACGCTATTTATGGTTTAACGCAAAGCGCTGTTGAATTTTCTGATGCTTTTTCCTCACCTCATGACCGACAACAACTAAGTGTGGGTATCCAGGTGCCGATATTAGATTGGGGTGTATCAAAAGGTCAAATTAAAATGGCAGAATCCAATATGGAATTGACAAAAACCAATACGGAGCAGGCTTTAGAAGACTTTGAACATGAAATATATTTGAAAGTTTTGGAATTTAACAGACTTAAAGACCGATTAGAATTAGCTGCAAAAGCAGATAACATAGCTTCAAGAAACTATGAAAAAACACGTAAACGTTTTATGATAGGGAATATTAGCATTATTGAACTGAACATGGCATACCAAGAAAAAGACAGGGCTACACAGAATTATTTAAGGTCATTACATAATTTTTGGAGAGGTTTTTATGAAATACGAAAACTTACATTATATGACTTTATTGAAGATAAAAACATAACCGTTCGTTTTGAAGAGTTATAAAAAAAGCCCCTAAAAATTAAGGGGCTTTCATATTTTTTAAAAATAATTTTATATATTATTCTCCTAAAGCAAGACGTTTGAAACCTTTTACTGTAAGATCCTTATCAACCTCTTCAAGAATTTGCTTAACAGTTTTCTTGCTTTCTTTAATAGATTCTTGATTTAATAATGTTTTTTCTTTATAAAACTTATTAAGTTTCCCCACTGCAATTTTTTCTAGTAACTCTTCGGGTTTGCCTTCTTGACGTGCTTGATCTTTTCCTACTTCAAGTTCTTTATCAATAATCTCTTTAGGCACTCCGTCTTTATCAACAGCAACGGGCGACATAGCAGTTATTTGCATAACCACATCTTTACCAATTTGTTCAGGAACATCTTTTTTATTGAAAGCTGCAATAGAAGCAAGCTTATTATTAGAATGTGTATAAGCAAAAGTAGAAGTTCCTTCTATAGTTTCATATCTGCTAAGACTAAGTTTTTCTCCTGTTTTCCCTATCATATCTGTAACAATATCACTGATATTTCTATCATTTATCTTAGAATTTTTAAGATCTTCAAGAGATTCTATTTTATTATCTATAGCATGATTTAAAATTTCCTGAGTTAAATTAATTACCTCTTCATTTTTTGCTACAAAGTCGGTTTCACTATTAAGCATTACGACAGCGGCAAAAGTAGCTTCATTATTAATTTTAGCTAGGACAACACCTTCATTAGCTGCTCTGTCAGCTCTTTTATCAGCAACTTTTTGACCTTTTTTTCTAAGTATTTCAATAGCATTGTCAAAATTTCCTTCTGCTTCAATAAGTGCTTTTTTACAATCCATCATACCTACTCCTGTAGTTTGGCGTAGCTTATTAACATCTGCTGCGGTTATCTTTGTCATATTTTTATCTATATTTCAGTTTATTAAAAAATATTTAATTTATTTTTTTTCCGTTGTTTCTTTTTTAGCAGTTTGGTCTGAAACTTTCGATTCTTTCTCTTCTTTCTTTTCTTTATCTACTACATCAACTTTAGAAGCTCTACTTTTATCTATATTCTCACTTTCTTTTTTATTTGTGCTTTTTGTTTGTTTTTGAGCTTTCTCATCAGCCTCTTTACTACGTTCAAATTTTCTTTCTTCTAGACCTTCTTGGATTGCTTCAGTTATTTTTTTCACAATAACATGAATTGCTTTTGAAGCATCATCATTTGCAGGTATAGGGAACTCAACTTTTGTAGGGTCGGAATTAGTATCAACTATCGCAAAAGTTGGTATATTAAGTTTTTTAGCTTCAGCGACAGCAATATGCTCTTTAGAAATATCAATTACAAAAAGAGCTGCAGGTATTCTGTTAAGATCTGCTATACTACCGAAAAGTTTTTCAAGCTTAGCTCTTTCTCGAGTAACTTGCAATCTTTCCTTTTTTGACATATTATCAAAAGTTCCATCAGTAGCCATTCTGTCAATTGCCGACATTTTTTTAACAGCTCTTCTGATTGTAGCAAAATTGGTAAGCATTCCGCCGGGCCATCTTTCTGTAACATAAGGCATGTTAAGAGGCTTAACCAGATCTTCTACTACTTCTTTTGCCTGTTTTTTTGTAGCAACAAAAAGAATTTTCTTTCCTGATTTTGCAATTTGTTTTAGTGCCGAAGCAGCTTCATCAAGCTTTGCAATGGTTTTGTTTAAATCAATAATATGAATTCCGTTTTTCTCCATAAAGATATATGGAGCCATATTTGGATCCCATTTTCTCTTTAAATGTCCAAAATGCACACCTGATTCTAATAATTCATTATAATTTGTTCTTGCCATATTAAATATTTAAAATAATTCCTTAATATAATAATATTTATCGCTTACTAAATTGATCTTTCTTCCTGGCTTTTCTTCTTCCCGGCTTCTTTCTTTCTACCATTCTCGAATCTCTGGTTAAAAGTTTTTTCTCTTTTAATACAGGACGGTTATTTTCATCTGATGAAACAAGCGCTTTAGAAATTGCTAATCTTATAGCCTCAGCTTGACCTTTAAATCCTCCTCCTGCTAAATTTGCTTTAATATCGAACTTATCCAAGTTATCTGTAAGACTTAAAGGCTGCGTTACAACATAACGAAGTGTTTCTATTGGAAAGTATTCTTTATAATCACGGTTATTTACAGTTATCTCTCCCTTGCCTGGTGTAACATAAATACGAGCTACAGATGTTTTTCTTCTTCCTGTTGTGTTTATAGCTTTCATTTGTGTAAATTATAGTTAATAGTCTGTTTTACGATTTGTGATTTCTAAATATCTTACATTCCTCATGATTCTATATTTTATTTAAACTTTAATCCATGAGGTTTTAAAAAATCTATATTTTATCAAGATTAATTCTCTTCGGTTTTTGTGCTTTGTGAGGATGTTCAGCTTCAGTATATACATGTAAATTCTTAAACAACTTATTTCCAAGTTTATTTTTTGGAAGCATTCCTCTTACCGCGTTTTCTATTACAAAATTTGGTTTTTTGTTCAAAACTTCCTTTATACTATTAACCCTTTGACCACCGGGATGTCCTGTATGACGCACATACTCTTTCTCATCCATCTTGTTGCCGGAAAGTCTGATTTTATCAGAGTTAATTATAATTACATTATCTCCGCAATCAACATGAGGTGTAAAATTAGGCTTATGTTTTCCTCTTAATAAATTAGCTGCTTTTGAAGCTAATCTTCCTAAAATTTGATTTTCCGCATCAATTATAACCCATTCTTTATTTACGGTTTTATCATTTGCAGAAATCGTTTTATAACTTAATGTATCCATCACTTATTTAATATATTTATTATCAATTCTACGTTAAAGCAAAATGTTTCACTATGTCATTTATAGTTAAGGGGTGCAAAGATAAAATTAAAATTTGATTTCAGCAAATTTCTTTAAAATAAATGTTTTTTTTTGGTTAAACATATGTAAAAGAAAGAAAAAAATTGATGTTTTTAAACAATTATCATTTGCTTTTTAAGTTATTTGGGCATTATTATACCTGCTATTGCAAACCG
>PWLF01000087.1 GCA_003559475.1 Bacteroidales bacterium | reverse complement strand
TTACTCGTCAGACGAGTAGGAAGCGGCGCTTTGCCGATGTTCAACTCCAGAGCTTCCAGCAGAATATCTGCCTGGTACTTGCTGACATTCAACTCCTGCTCCATGGTTTTTAGTTGGGTTTGCGCATCAAACAACGCCTCATTGGCTTTCTTTACAGAGAAGCTGAGCCAGATGGAGAAGGCGATGAAGAGGAGGGTGATTAGTGTGGGGGTGTTTAGTTTCATGGTCTTTAATTGTTTGTATATTATCAGAGGGTCAATGGTCAACTAATAACTTTTGAATTTAAACTCTTAGCTCACTCTTTAAATTTATACACTACAAGGAAAGGGTTGTCGGTCATAGGGTCATGGTTCTCAATAACCTTTCTGCAATCTTCATTAAATACTTCAGAACAATAAAGCCTAAGGTTTCTCTCTAAAAAATACTCTTGAATGTCTGCACTTTTAATTCGTTTGATTTCATCCGAAGTAAATTCAGGAATATAGAATATAATTGATCTATCAGCTTGAATATATTCAAATGGAAAAAGAATACCTTCGTTAAAGGAATCGAAAACGAAAGTGTGCTTGTCTTTTTTATCAATTATTACAAATTTAAAATTATCATCATATTCAATTGCCGCAATCTGGAATCGGTCGTTTTCAAATGTTGTCATTATGTGATGATTAAGTATCTTGTTTTTACCTACAGCCTGGAAGGGCAAAAGAAAACTACTATGCTCTTTTTGCTTGAGATTAATTTCTTCGATTATACGATTCAGTTGTTGAGCGGAGTTATTGTTAGGGCCGAAGCACCATGTAAAATAAGATTCCGGATTCATTGCCGAAACATCTACTATTTCACGACTTAATGGTTCTAAGAATAAAACCTTATTTTCATAGAAAAAGACATTATTTTTCGGAGAAAAAACATGGAGAGTGGATGGCACATCATATGCATAATCAGCGTAAACTATTTTTTCTTCTTTCAAAGAATAAAACAGTAAATTTTCATTAGTAACTGAAATGAATAACAATATAGAATCACTCAAAGGATAAACCCTGTTTAACCCCAACACCTTATCAGAATGGACATTACGTGAACTAAGGAAGTTCCCTGCAAGATCAAAAAAGTGAACTCTTTGGAGTGCAGGATCAAGCACCACCATTTGCTGATTATTCTCATCAATGGAAAAATCCGTTATATGGTGATACTCTCCTTGCCCTCTTCCTTGCGAATCAATCTTATACACAAAACCTCCATTCTCATCAAAGCAGAAAATTTGCTGTGAGCGTTGATCCAGAATATAGTAGCGTTTATTATGATATACGATTCTGGTAATATCATTTATTAAATAGTTGTCAGAGGTTTCCAGTGCTATAACCTTTACCTCAGAAAAAACATCAAAGACTGAAACATCTTGGTTCTTAGTAAGGTCAATACTTGAAGGGTAATCCGGGGATGTGCATGAAAGGATTCCAATGATTAGCAAAAAGAAAAAAAGCTGGTGCAAAAGTGGACTAAAAAATTTCGCCATTTCTATATTCGTTTTTTTATTTTGTGATTAAATAACACTAATGTCCACTTAAATGAATCTTAAATCGTCGGTAAAGCCTGATATTTTTCATTTTAAGAGAGATATTTATTGGTGACGATTTGAAATGGAAATCCATCGAAAATGTCAATTTTGCAACAAATCTAAAATGTATAAGTCAGATATACAGCAACATAGCGATTTCATCTTTTCAGATCATTCGCAAATGGAATTTTTAGTGGGCACTTATGATTAAATAATTATAGTTAATAAGATGGGTAATGCGAGCACATTACCCATCTTATTTCAAATACAACATATGTCTTTCATTGCCCCAGTAAAATAACAAGTTAATGGCAATGGAACATACCAAGCTGTCTCCTGTCCATAGCAAACATTACATCTCCCTGGCAAGGCATCTATATGGCATGTAATGGCAGGGGGAGGACCATCATCCAAATCTCCAATACTACCAAACACATTACTCCCCACCAAAAACAATCCGGCAAATGCAAAGCTCAAAATCATTAGTTGGGATAAAATTTTCTTTTTCATAGTTCAAAATTTTAAAAGATGAAATGTAATTCGTAATAAATCAATGCCCTGTATCTCATTTCAAGGGCGCAGTTAAATTAACTGCCTGAAATGAAAAATGCTTATCTTTGCCGTTGCACCTCCTTTCTTTTAAGGAAGAGGCCGGGATGGGAAATGCAGTTTAGTCGCTTGCGGTTTCCCGCCCCTTTTTTCTTCCGGTTTTTTTAAAATGACTACTTGATGATATATAAGAGCCATAAGATTGCTTAACAAATATAAGCATTGTTTTTATGTAGGGGGGGGTGAAATGTTAAAATTATATAAATATTTCTGAAGCACAAAACCGATAAGTTTGTAATCAGTTGTATGTAAAGCTTTTGAGTAAATACCTTGCTTAGTAAACACATAATTAATTTAACATTCCCACGCCTGAATTAGCAATACTCGTCAGACGACT
>PWLF01000285.1 GCA_003559475.1 Bacteroidales bacterium | reverse complement strand
GTTATTAATTAAATAAATAATTATTTTTTTGTATTTAAATATATTTTATATTTTTGTTTTTTATTATTAAACAAACTTCTTTATTAGTTTTAAAAAATCGAGTTTTAAATTAAAATTAAAAATGGAAAAAGACAAGTTAAATGTTCCTGTAATGGCTGAATTAGCAGCACAAAATAAAACGCCTGAGTATCTTTTTTGGGTAGGATGTGCCGGAGCTTATGATGCAAGGTATAAGAAAGTAACCCAAGCTTTTGCGAAAATTTTATTACACTTAAATGTTGACTTTGCTGTGCTGGGAGCAGAAGAAAAATGTACCGGTGACCCTGCAAGAAGAGCAGGAAATGAAATGCTGTTCCAAATGATGGCTTTAAATAACATTGAAATTTTAAACTCCTACAATGTGAAAAAAATTATAACAATTTGCCCACATTGCTATAACATATTCAAAAATGAGTATCCCGATATAGGCGGTGAATATGAAGTTATCCATCATACTCAGTTTTTAAAACAAATGATTGATGAAAAGAAAATTAATATTGAAGATAAAGAGCCTTTTGAGAAAATAATAACATATCATGACCCTTGTTATATGGGTAGAGTCAATAATGAATACAAATGCGCCAGGAATATATTAAAAGAAATGGGAGCTTCTGTTGTTGAAATGAAAAGAACTAAGGATAATGCATTATGTTGCGGAGCCGGTGGTGGACAAATGTTCAAAGAAGCAGAAAAAGGTGATAAAGAGGTGTTTATTGAAAGAACCGAGGAAGCCCTTGATACTAACGCCGAAATAATTGCATCTTCATGCCCTTTTTGTATGACAATGCTTACAGATGGCATAAAGTATAAAAATAAAGAGGAGGAGGTGTATAATTTTGATGTTGCTGAATTACTTGCAAAGCATCTAAAATTATAGTCTGTTATTTGTTAATATTGCTATCTAAAGATTTTTATTTTACTTTATTTATAGCAATAAATATTTATGTATATTTGCGAATATTTTTTGCAAGTATTGCAAAGTAGTTATATAAAAATATCGGTTTTTTGAAAATAATTTAAAGTTTAATTAAATAAAAAAAAGCATGAAAATCTTAGTATGTCTTAGCGAAGTTGTTGATACAACTACAAAAATTAAGTTTGTAAATGATGATAAGGAGCTTGACAAAACAGGAGTACAATGGATTATTAATCCGTGGGATGAGTTAGCTTTAACAAGAGCTTTGGAACTTAAAGAAGGTTCAGGTGGAAAAATAACAAAAGTAACAGTTGTAACTGTCGGTGGTGCAGGTTCAGAACCAACCATTAGAAAAGCTCTAGCAATGGGTGCTGATGATGCAATAAGAGTTGATGCAGATCCTGTTGACTCATATTCAATTGCAGCTCAAATTGCGGAAGTTGTGAAAAATGACAGCTTCGATGTTATTTTCTGTGGTATAGAATCAAGCGATTTTAACTCAGCTTGTGTTGGTGGTATGCTAGCAGAATTTTTAGAAATGACTTCAGTATCAGCCGTTACTCAGTGTGATTTTGATGGTGATAAGTTTACATTGAAAAGAGAAATTGACGGTGGCAAAGAAACTATAAATATTAACACACCTTTTATTGCAATAGTACAAAAAGGAATATGTATTGACCCTCGTATCCCTGCCATGAGAGGTATTATGATGGCAAGATCAAAGCCTCTTAATGTAGTTCAGGGAATAAATGTAGAAGCACTTATTGAAAATGAGGTTTATGAACTACCTCCTCCAAAAGCTGCTTGCAAAATGATTGAAGAGGAAGATACTGATAAATTAGTTGACCTCCTCCATAACGAGGCTAAAGTGTTATAAATAAATATTGTTAATAATTTAAAAATCATAAATATATGTCTATATTAGTTTTTTCAGAAAATAGAAACGGAAAACTTAAAAAAAATTCTTTTGAAGCTGTATCATACGCTTCTCAAATTGCAAAAGAAAAATCAAGTCAAGTAGTTGCAGTTTCTATAGGCGATGTTGCAGATGAAGAGTTATCTTTACTTGCAAAATACGGTGCAAATAAAATTATATCCGTTACCGATGAAAAATTTAAGCATGAAGATTCAATGGCTTATACAAAAATTATAGCCGATATTTTCGATAAAGAAAACGGAGAAATAGTTTTGTTTAGCCATTCAAATGTTGGAAAAGCAATTGCTCCGAGATTATCAGTTAAATTAAAGGCCGGACTGGCATCAGGTGTAACTCATTTACCAACTTCATTAAGTCCTTTGACCGTTAAAAAAAGAACATATAACGGAGCAGCTTTTTTAAATGTAAAAATTAAATCTGACAAGAAAATTCTTACACTTAATGCAAATGCTTCTGATATTATAGAAAATCCTGTTGATGTAAATATTTAAAAATTTACTCCGGAAGTTGATGATGCAATGATTAAAACAAATGTTGCCAATACAGACATGATAACAGGAAAAATTATCTTGACTGAAGCAGATGTCGTAGTAGCAGGTGGTAGAGGAATGAAGTCAGCAGATAACTGGAAACCTTTAGAAGAGCTTGCTGATATGCTAGGAGCAGGATTAGCTTGTTCAAGACCGGTTTCGGATGAAGGATGGAGACCTCATGATGAGCATGTTGGTCAAACAGGAAAAATTATCGCTCCATCACTTTATATAGCAGTTGGAATTTCAGGAGCAATACAGCATATCGGTGGAATTAGTGATTCTAAAATAATTGTGGCAATTGATAAAGATAAAGAAGCTCCAATATTTAGCTATGCTGATTACGGTATAGTAGGAGATGCTTTTAAAGTTTTGCCGAATCTTATTGATTCAGTCAAAAAAATTAAATCATAATTATTAATTCAGTTTTAAAGATTTTTGATATATAATAAATAAGATTGCTTTTTTAAAAAGTAAAAAAATAAATGTAAAATGAGAGAAATTATCTTTATAGTATTGCTTTTTATTACAATAGCAATATTTGCTTATTCTGTTTCAAAAATTATTGCATTTTTTAAATTAACAAAACCTGCTTATCCTGTAAAAGAATTTGGAAAAAGGATAAAGCTTACGATTAAAAATGCATTTTTACAGGATAAAATTTTTAGAAATCCTGTAGCAGGATTTATGCATGCTCTTGTATTTTGGGGTTTTTGCATAATTCTTGTCGGAAGTATTGAAATAGTGATTGATGGAGTAACCGGATTAGAAAGGTCTTTGGGTGACCTTGGTGTGTTTTATGAAGTATTTATTGGCCTAGGGGATATTTTCGCCTACCTGATTGCTTTATTTGTAATAGTATTTATAATTCGCAGGTTGTTTTTAAATATTCCCAGATTGCATGGAAAGGAATTATCCAAAAAGAATCACAAAGATGCATTACTTGCATTAAGCTTTATATTAATCTTGATGCTTTCGTTGGCAGGGACAAATATTTTTTATGTTTTAATGCATGTAAATGATGCAAGTTTTGTAGGCAGATACCCAATAAGTGAGATTATTTCTCCGGTATTTGCAGGATTACCATACGAAACAATGTATGTTATACATGAAGTTAACTGGTGGGTGCATATAATTTTAATATTTATTTTTGCAAATGTCCTTCCATATTCTAAGCACTTTCATATTTTTACATCTGTACCTAATGTTTTTCTTAGTAGGCTAACACCACTTGGAAAACTTCCTAATATGGAATCAGTAGCAAGAGAAGTTAAAATGATGCTTAATCCCGAAGCTGCAGCCTCTACCGATCCAAATCAAAGTACAGAAGTGTCAAGGTTTGGAATATTGGATGCTGAAGATTTTACATGGAAAAACTATTTTGACTCTCTCGCATGTACTCAATGCGGAAGATGTACTTCCGTTTGCCCTGCAAACATTACAGGAAAAGAATTATCACCGCGAAAGCTTTTTATTGAAATTAGAAAAAGAATGAAGGAAAAAGCTCCAAAATTAATTAAAGATAAAAGCTTTAGTGATAATAAATCTTTTATTCGTCAATATATCACAGAAGAAGAAATATGGGCTTGTACAACATGTAATGCTTGTGCAAAAGAATGCCCTGTTAACATTGATCATCCAACTTTTATTATTGACATGAGGAGATATCTTGTAATGGAAGAAGGTTCTGCTCCAGCCCCTATAAATACTATTTTTGCAAATATTGAAAACAATGGGGCTCCATGGCAATACTCAAGTGAAGATAGATTGACCTGGACAGAGTTATAATATTTAAAAGCATTTTGATGCCGAAAAAGGCAATCTTAAATCATGTTTTTATTACAAAAACCTGAGAAGTTTCATGTTTAACAACTTTAACTTTTTCTCCTTTGTCAATAAACCCGGTTAAAGCGGTAGCATCGTATATATCATCATCAATTTCAATTTTTCCGCTTGGTCTTAACATAGTTTTTGCAACACCTGTTTTACCAATTAATATTGACATTTGAGGGTTTGCTGAGCTATATCCCGATGATGTTTCTTGAACTGTATTAAGTGCAAGTTCGCCAAATCTTGATGTAGAAAATAGTTTTTGACTTAAATACATTGACGATGAGATAGAAAGAAACATAGCTATAATAACAATCATGAAAGCCATTAGAACTTCCTGAAGTGGGACGCCTGTATAGTCTAACCCATTGCTATCAACCATAGCAAGAGTTAATCCTGTTATAACAAACACAGCTCCCAATATACCGGTAAAACCAAAACCCGGGATAGCAAATAATTCAACACCTATTAAAATAATCCCTACAATAAACAATGCTATCTCCCAGTGTTCTGCAATTCCTTCTGCATAAAGAGGGGCAAAATATAATGATGCTGCTAAAACGGAAACAAATATTGGAAAACCAACTCCCGGTGTTTGCAATTCAAAATATAAACCACCCATAATGAGCATTATAAGGATACCGCTTACTAAAGGGCTGATTAAAAAGTTAATAATACGGTCAGTAACAGTAAGTTCTTGTTCAATTATAGTATAATTTTCTATTCCTGCTAATTCCAGAACTTGTTTTGTATTTTCAGCTATTCCTTCACAAAAACCCCATTCCAGTGCTTCTGATGATGTAAAAGTTAAGACTTTCCCTTTTTCCACAACTCCTTTAATTTCAAAAGAGGGGTCAACCATAGCTTGAGCAATCAGGGGGTCACGATCTTTTGCTTCAGCTGTAGAACGCATCATAGACCTCATATATGACTGAAATTTGTCAGGCACTTCTTCTCCTGTTTGATCAACAACTGTTGCAGCGCCTATATTTCCTCCCGGTCTCATATATATCCTGTCAGCTGCTATTGATATTAAAGCTCCTGCAGATGCCGCATTATTGTCAATGAATACGATAACAGGAATTTTTGACTGCATTACTTTTGTCCTTATGCTGTCAGCTGATTCAACCATGCCGCCATAAGTATTCATGTGAATTAATATAAAATCGGCATTTAAACTGTCTGCATCTTCAAAAGCTCTCTCAGTTCTTCTGACAACCGGAGGAGCAATTTGCTCTCTTATAGGATATTTGTATATTAAAAACTCTTTATCAGGGTTTTTCTCAATGACTTCCGACACTCTATCTTCTCGTATATCTTGCGCTTCTGCAGAATGCGAAAAAAATATCAATAAAACAATTATTGAATAAAATAAAAATTTAGTCAAGTTCATTAGCATTTAGTTTAAAAAAATTAATTCCCTTTTTTATAGTCTGCTAAAAATTTCTCCAGTCCAATGTTTGTTAGAGGGTGATCTAACAGTTTTAAAATTGGATCAAGTGGGCATGTAACTACATCTGCTCCGGCTTCAGCACATTTTATAATATGATTACTATGTCTTATACTTGCAGCAAGAACTTCCGTTTCAAACCCATGGGTATTGTATATATAAACTATTTGTTCGATAAGAGAAACGCCGTCATAAGATATGTCATCTAATCTTCCAATGAATGGAGACAGATAAGTGGCACCTGCTTTAGCCGCTAATAGTGCCTGTCCGGCTGAAAAAACAAGAGTGCAATTGGTTTTTATATTATTTGATGAAAGATATTTTATAGCCTTAATACCATCTTTTATCATTGGAACCTTAACAACAATATTCTCATGCAGCGATGCTAAAGCTTCTCCTTCTTTGATAATTTTATCATATTCTGTAGCTATAACTTCTGCACTAACATCACCATTTACAATATTGCAAATATCAACATAATGCTTCATTATATTATCGTGTCCTGTAATACCTTCTTTAGCCATCAAAGAAGGATTTGTAGTTACTCCGTCTAAAATTCCAAGCTCATTTGCTTGTTTTATCTGATCGAGGTTAGCTGTATCAATAAAAAATTTCATTAGTATATATTTTTTAGTTAAACAATTATTAATCTTATTATAAAAAAATAAAAATAGTCAATTTCTGAATACAAAAATAAAAAAATATGTTTTTAAAAAATAAAAAAGGGTAAGTTACTTATATCGCACCGCTACAACCACCTTACCCTTGCTTCCTTTCGGACCTGGGGGAATTCGGTAGGAGCTGGTCGTATAAGACTTACCCATTGCAAAAGTATAAAAAAAAAATTACCTGCAATATTATTTTTATTATTTTTGTATCAACTAAAAAGATTATCTTACAATTTTACTACTATTATATAACATTTATTACTAATAAAAATAATTATGCAGACAACAAAAAGTTTAATTTTATTAATTTTTCTATCTCCTATATTTATATACTCACAACAAAGAATAGCAATTAGTGATACATCAGATAATGAAGCACATCCTTCAGCTGTTCTTGAGCTTATTTCTGAAGATAAAGGATTTTTATTACCCAGAATGATGCAATCTCAAAGAGATGCTATAGATAATCCTGCTGAATCTTTGATTATTTATAACTCAATAACCCGATGTTTTGAAATTTGGTTAGATGAATGGCATGAAATATGGTGTGGTCCTGAACCGGAACTTTTAGAAAATCCTTGTGAAGGACTTGAAGGAACCACCTATGAATATGAGATTGAGTATGATGGATATGTTTATAAGTTAGTACAAATTGGAGGCAGATGTTGGTTTGCAGAAAACTTGAAATATGATAATGGATGTACGTCTGTTGCCTGGGAAGATGGCGAAGACGTGGGCTGGTGTGGTTGCTATAATGATGACTGTGCAACATATTTTGATGAATACGGATACCTTTACCAGTGGAGTGCCGCTATGGATTGGGATAGAATTGGCGACCTTCCTCCGGCTAAATCTCAAGGAATTTGCCCCGACGGTTTTCATGTACCTAATGGAGGAGAAGGTATGAATCAAACGGGTGTTGATTGCGACTGGGGTGATTTGACTCATCGTTACTTATTTATTAATTCAGAGTATCAATGTGATGATGTACATAATGCTGTTGGCTCAGCATTAACTGATTATAATGACTGGAATTTTAGTTCAGTGGAGTGTGATGTTGGAAATAATTCTGCTATTAACAATAATACCGGATTTTCAGGTCTTCCGGGAGGGTATGTTGAAGGCGACAAAACATTTACCAGAATGGGAGAAAAAGGTTTTTGGTGGTCATCAAGTGGTAGTGTTGAAACTTTTCATAGATTTTTAAGATATAATTCGGATAAAATGTATCTTATGTTGACCTTTACCAGTGATCCTTTGGTATCTTACGGCTATTCTTTAAGATGTGTTAGAACTCTTGATTGATAATTAATAAGTAACAGAATGTATTGAAATTTGTATAGAAGAGTAGAACGAAGTTTGAAGCTATGGATAAGATATTTTGGCGAAATCAAATTATTAATCAGTAGTTTCGATGTTTTTCAATAAATATTACAAACAAATAAAGCATTTAAATTTTTTAAAAAATAATAATCTTCCCAAATGCCTTTGACTTTATTAAGAGACAGCGAAGTTAATTAAGGTAATTTCCTTCAAATAATCACAAAGTGCTGTTATTGTTTAACCACAGTGTTTCACAGAGTTTTTTCACAGAGTTGCACAGAGTGTGTTTTGCAAAAAGAGAGGGGGTAATGCCGGCAAAAGCGTTTTATTGCCAAGGTAATACTTCTTTTGCGACTTTATCGTATTTTTTAAATCTGCTCTAAAACAAAATCTGTTATTAGCTTCCTTCCAATATTCTTATTAAATCTTCATTTATATAAAACACTTCAACTCCATCTTTTTTGGGTGTAAGTATTTTATTGTTTACTAATTCATTCATGTATTTTGTCAATGTAGTTCTTGATGTTTTTCCAATAGTTTTTCCGATTAGATTAGGTTTTATATAAGGCTGACTGAATATTACTTCGTTTATTTCTTTATTATACCACTTCATTTTATCTTTGGCATATATAAGCGTGCTTTCCATTTGTGATAATATCTCATTAATCCTGTTATCTGTTAATATAGAAGTTTTTTCTACTGCTTCCAGCATAAACAAAACCCAATCTTCCCATTTATTTCGCTGACTTACTGCTCCTAATTTAAAATAATAATCCTCTTTATTTAGAATTATAAACTTTGACATATAAAGTATCGGTTGACTCAACAATCCTTTGTTAAATAAATATAGAAGATTCAAAATTCGACCTGTTCTGCCATTTCCGTCTTGAAAGGGATGAATTGCTTCGAACTGATAATGTGAAACACACATTTTTAATAATGGATCTGCCGGATATTTTTCATCATCATTAAGATAATCTATTAAATTCTCCATTAATTTTTCTATAAACTCATCTCCTCTGGTAGGTGTGTAGATTGTCTCGCCCGGGCGTAATTCACTTTCTCCCCGTTTAATCACTACCTGAGCCTGTGGAGGTCTATAACCTGAAGAAGTTTTTTTTATTTGATTAAAAATCTGTTTAATTAAATTAGTTTCAATTTTTTGGCTTTTTTGTAATTCTTTGTAACCTGCCCAAAGTGCTTCCCGGTATTTTAAGACTTCTTTCGTAGCCGGATTTATATCCCTTTTTTTATATGTGTCTGAAATTGCCTTGTATAATTCGTCTTCGGTTGTAAATATATTTTCAATCTCTGTAGATGTTTTTGCTTCTTGTAAAGATAATGTGTTTATCAACATTAATGGATTAGGTAGTCTCTTTAAACTGCCATTTACAGATGCTAAAGCCCTCGATGCTAATACTAATTGCTTTAAAATGACAGGGTTATTTTCAATATCTTTATCAGGTGGTAATAATGGTAAATCATTGAAAGGTTTTTTTCTATCAAATTTTTCATTTCTTGATTTGTTCATTATTTTACTTTTTTTGAACACCTTGCAAATATATGTTCAATTTTTGATATTACCAAAAAAATACGTCCAATTATTGCTTATTTATGAACATTTATAAGTTTTGATGAGTCTCAAATGAGCACAGGTTAAACAGATGTCCATTTTTTTAAGAATTATGAACAGTTTTGTAATCCCTAATAGCTTGAAGAATTAAAAAGTAAAAATTTGTTAAAAAAGTTCACGCAAAAAGTTTAGTTTTTTATTCTCCTAAGTCGCTCATAACTACTCTGAAACCTACGGAGTTGCTTTTGTAATCAACAGGTTTTATTATTCTTTCATCAATAGTTACTGTTTTTTCCCATGAACTGCCCTTAATAAGACCTTTTCCTTCTTCTGATATATTGCTTGTCCATTCGCTAACATTACTATTAATGTTATGTAATCCATATATGTTACTATCTCCGCTCTTAGCCGGATGTAATTCAGAAGATGTTGGTTGCTTCTTTCTTTCTTTATTCCCTTTTGCTGCATATAACCATTCGCTTTCGGTTGGTAGTCTAATATCAGCTAAAGGAGGCAAATCATTTTTTTCTCTTTGTTTATTTAATTGTTTAGTTTTCCATATACAGAAAAACCGGGCGCTTTCAAATGAAACTCCTACGACAGGATAATCATCATATTTTTCCGAATAAAAATAATTTTCAAAATCTCCTCCATTCCACCCTTTAGAATAAGTTATGTTATTTAAAACTTCCTTGTAACTAAAAAATGTTATGGCATTACTTAAATCTTTATCTTTTACGACTTTGCTAAGATTCATTAATCCTAAACTATCATCCGGGTTTGCTTTTAAATCATCAATAAACTCTCTGAATTCTTTGTTTGTAATTTCTTCACTCATCCAAAAGCCGGGAACAATAATTTTACGCGAATCATGCTCAAACTCTCCTTCCGGTATAAGTACCATATTAATATCAATAGAAGGTGACACATCCGAATTTTGTCCGTAGGATAAAGTTCCTAACAGCATTACAATAAATAATTTTAATAATATTTTCATAGTAGTATAATTTTTAGTTAAAACAATTAACTCGGTTACAAATAAAACAACATTATATCAAGTTATAAATGCTGTTGCATTTACTCAATAAAAACAAGCAACTCATAAAAAATTAATCCTCTAATGATTGATAACACTCGCTTAACTTTGGAATAGCAGACTGCATTAATTCTGTAAACTCATCATATGACTCACATTCTTCTATTTCAGATTTTTCAATCCCTTTTTCTTGAATAGATGAGCCAATTTCCTCATGAATGTTTTTTAATGAATCAAGTTTAGCTTTTTTTATTCCCGTGATATCTTTTAATGGAACACTATTAACTAATTCTACTTGTTCATTTATAATAATTATCAAAGCGTCAAGATGCTCACAAGCAGTTTCTAAATCATCAACAACAATATTTGATTCCTTTTGTGCGTGATTTACATTAATAAAAAAAGCAAAAAGCATTAAACCTAAAATAGCAAAATTTTTTTTCATAATATGTGTTTTTTTAAAGTTAATAATAAGAAATTTTAAACCTATGTGTATGTTAAAAATAAACCTTTTTCTTAATTAATTATTAAGTTCAATGTGTCTTGATTATGCGATTTAATTAGATATAAATCAGCCTTAATTTGTAGAATAACTCTCTTAATGTCTAATTTAGCCTGCATTTTATTTTTTATTCGCGAGTCGTTAAACTCTCAATTGCAAGTACTTCATAATATCAAAGACATAAAAATGTGTGTTTAAAACACATCCCTAACGAAAGCAAATATAAATAAAAATTAGGTATACTAATGCATAAAAATCGCAAAAAATAGTTTATGCAAAACATTAAGCTGCAAGTCAGAGTTTGGGAGATTTTGTACAATAATATCTCCAAAGCTAATTGCCAGACCGCCTGTTTCTTCCCCAATAATTTCACCCATTTCAAAATGCTTAAAAGTCCAGGCAAAGTCTGCTACAGAAGAAAATGTAAAATGACCGTTTAACAGGTAAGTATTGCCTGAAAATCTCAAATCATTTTCTCTAAGTTCATGCATATCCTCCACGTAATAAGTTTCGAAGCCCGGTTCCCAACACTCCGGTAAATCAAATATCTCTCTATGATATGCTGCTTGTCTGTCACTATTTTTAATTAAAACTTTACCATACTGCTGGAAAGGAACATGCTAAATATATTGAAACAACTCATCTCCAAGTGCTGAATGACCACAACCGTTACTTCCTATATCTATAATAAGGTCATTAATATTATTTTTATAGTTAACGATGAAAAGTCATTATGATTAATTCTGAATTATTTAAAAGCAGGAATAATAAATGAAAAACCAAACTTGAAATAATTTTGGTTAAAATTATAGGTAGTTGTTTCCCATGCTTCAACAGGATATCCAACATAACATTCCAGTTTTGGTTGCCCCCAATTATATTCAAAAGTATAATATAGCATATTATAGCCTATTCGAATTCCTGTGGCAAAACGATATTGAATTGATCTACCGTCACTTCTGTTAATAAAATTAGTTTCCGGATTATAAATCCGCGATTTTGAATAACCAACAGCACCTTGTGAGTAAATATCAATGCGAAATTTGTTTTTAGGAACGATTGATACGATTGGACCAATATTTATAGAAGTTATACGACTGCCAATAAATCTTTCCTGTCTAGACGGAACTATATTTTTATTATGATTCATGTCCAATATTGCCAAATCAATGCCATAGTTAAGTAAAGTGTCATTATTAGTAAAATAATATATGTATCCAATGCTAAAACCGTAGCCATATTTATTTATAGAAATACCGTCATCATATCCTACCGGATAGCCATAATTGGCAGAGGGGCTATTATAACTTGGAGAGATATAGATGCTATTTCTTACGGATTCATTAGAAATTAGCGTCAGATGTAAACAACAAAAAACAGATGTTAGCAAAAAAGCTTTTAGCTTATTCATAGATTAAATAAGATTATAATCTTTTTAAACATTTATTTAATATTTAAAATCAAATATGCCATTGGTGACATAAACTTTTTTATTAAGATTAAACTCATCGTTATCAATTTCTTTATAAGCTTCAAAATCAAATGTGCCGGACGCAATTTTTTCAACTGTATCAAGTCTTGTTATCTCAACATTGGCTGATAATCCATCCAAAAAAGCTCTATATCTGTAATTTACCTGTTCAGAATCTGTGTTTATTATTCTAACAGTTGCGTAAATATCATCGCTTTTAATTTTACCTGTATTAAAAACATTGTATGCAGCTATACGGACTTCTAACTCATAAGGAAGTCCACATTCCCTATTTAAACTGCTATAAAAGGTCTCTCTCAAACTTAAAAAAACTCGTCCGGTATCTTTTTCATAAGAAAGTCTATGAGATGCCGGATATCCAAAACTTCTTGTAGGTCTCACAACTATTTCATTTACAGCGCATCCGCTTATGTTCTTCCCCTCCTGCGTGGCATCCGGTACTCCCGGTTGATGACAGTCATATTTGGAACAACTACCATTTGAGAATATCAGGATAATAACAAATAATATACAATAATTCTTCATAATTATAAAATTTTTGGAACTATATGTTCGAAAAAAATGATAAATCAAAAGCCATCATCCTTAAAAAACAAAAATATTAATTATTAAATAAATATGCAATTTTTTTTAGTACAAAATATGACCAAAATTTCCCCGATTTCAATATGTTAAATAACATATTTTTTTCAAAATAAATTTGACTTTTAACGAAATATCTTAATGTTTTAAAAAAAGAGTACCATTAAGGGATTAAGGGAGAAATTAAGAGCATTGAGGTAGAAAAAAATGAATTTAACACAGTAGCTTATATGGTAAACCCTTTTTTTTCAAAAAAATCAAATAGCAAAATAAACCCCGTGAAATTCACTTTGTGGTATGTTTCATGTGATTTCACGGGGTAAATAAAATAAATTAATCTTTGATGCACCGAATCGATCGTGCAGTTGTTTTATTTTGGGTGTTACTGGTCAAGTTGCCATGATTATAAAAGAGTCCACGAGAAATAGCAATGGTTCCGGAAGTCTCAGTAGCAGTCCACCAGCTTCCGAAGTTGTTTATTTCCCAGAAGCCAAGATTAACACCGGTCCACATGTAACCGCCGGGCAGACCGGAGAAACCACTCTGGTTATTTGCATTTGCGTTGGGGCTAGTCCAGTATTCTGTACCGCTTGATTTCATTAAGCCGCCGGCAATAGTTGCGCCGCCTAAATGGTCTGCTAGTTCTTCCCATTCTGCATCGGTGGGTATACTCCAACCTGTTGGGCATATTCCCCGGGGATCATCTGCTGCATGCCAATTATACATCTTTCCGTAAGGGAAATCGTAGGAGCTGTCATCATCATAATGAGTCCATGCGCCTATGTCAAAATCATTCCATGCCTCACTACATGGAACATTTGGTATAATGTCGCCATTTCTATATCTGGATGTGCGAAGATTTTGTGCCATCCATTCTTGTGTGCCAATTTCAATAGTAGCATAGGTATTGCCATCAATATCTGTTACAGTTCCATAAGTCAGAGCCGAATTTAACCCATCCTCAATTGTAGTAAAACTTTGTTGATTACCATAGCTTGTACCCACACTATTAGTAGCATAAGCACGCACATAATATGTGGTGTTGGCTAACAGACCTGCGATATCACTTGTAAAACTACCGGTGCCTGTACCATCAGTTGTATGAGAATTAGCTGTTGTCGGATTCATTGAAGTGCTCCAGCAAACTCCACGAGCAATAATTGGACCAAGCCCCTCGTCAGTTATATTGCCTCCTGATACTGCTGAGTGAGACGATATTTCTGTTACTGCCGAGGTAGTTAAGCTTGCTAATTGGTCAGGGGAATTTGCAACACTAATTCCGGGTATGATTACAAACCCACCGTTTTCTAATCTTAATGTGTCACCTGTATCAGATACCGAAAGCTGTTGGTTTTCTTCTGTTATAAATCCCATATCATTTGTAAAATCACTTAAATTTGTGGGTTGCCCTGCTAAACTGCTGTATTGTCCGTCAAATCCATGCGTGTTGATGCTATCAAGAATATTGGGCGTGTTTGTCAGATCGTTGTAGTCCTTATCCCAAGCCATAAAAACAGGGTCAGTTTCTGCTTCAATATAAGTTCCTAAGTCGCTGATTTGACTTTCGGTTATAGAAATTCCCGTAGATTTATCCCAAGCATTAAAAACAGGGTCAGTTTCTGTTTCAATATAAGTTCCTAAATCACTGATTTGACTTTCGGTTATAGAAATTCCCGTAGATTTATCCCAAGCATTAAAAACAGGGTCAGTTTCTGTTTCAATGTAAGTTCCAAAGTCGCTGATTTGACTTTCGGTTATAGAAATTCCCGTAGATTTATCCCAAGCATCAAAAACAGGGTCAGTTTCGGTTTCAATGTAAGCTCCTAAGTCGCTGATTTGACTTTCGGTTATAGAAATTCCCGTAGATTTATCCCAAGCATTAAAAACGGGGTCAGTTTCGGTTGTAGATCCTGCATATAAAGCATAAGGCGCGCCCAACAGTCGGGTAGTGCCTATTGATGTGCCATCAACAATTATCTCTATAAAGTGATCATCTGCTGCCCAGTCAACTCCATCAAGTGATTCCTCGGAGCCAATTTGCAGGTTTATCAAACCAAATTTGTTGGTTTGGGTATTATGCGTTTCGCTAAAAACAGAGTTGCCTGTTGCACTGCCCTTTAGAATTTCTATGGTTACAGTTACCGACTGCAATGGAATCGGCTCTCCTGAATCATTTCTCAGCACTGCCTGATAGTTAAACATTTGTGGTGCTTGTGCTAAAACGCTAATGCATAAAATGCTCAAAACGAATGTGTTAATTAGTCTTTTCATAGATAAAACGGTGTTTAGTTAATAATAAATTGAGTAGTTATTAAATGTATTTTTTAATAAAGTATCTAATTTAAAACCCTTTGCTCAAAGGAAGTAAAACTAAACAAAAATTCCTATGCATTAATCCGTAATACACCTAATTTTATCCACATCATCAAAACTTATTATTTTACTTATACAGCTAAGTATGCACAGCTAACTACCTGAAAAAAAATTGTAAAGTGCGGTTATCTTTTATCCACAGTGCTTCACAAAGTGTGTAAGTTAAAATTGAAGTTTATAAAGTAGAAAGTAAAAAGTATGTGCATTCAACTATTAAATGTGACGTTATTAGTAAAAAAAATATAACAAAAATAATCCGAGTTGTTTACCCGTTAAATTTATTTTATTTAATTTGGGTCATCCTTTATGCATCTTACTGAGCGTCCGCTAGCCCGGAAGTATCCGGCACCCATACCGGCAATATTGCTACGGAAGAACAAGGCAAGCGAGTTATTCCCATCTGCATTACTTGACCAATAGTCGCCGAAGGAACCTACATTGTTGAACGATCCATTGGTGCCGGAGCGGTTGCCTGCAACAGGTAATTTAAGAGCTGATGCAAGAGCCTCTGTTATAGGAGTGTCTCCTGATTCAGACCAATCCCAGGTATCTAATTCTGCCTGCCACTCATCTTCTGTTGGAACACGCCAGCCGGCAGGACAAGGGTTATTTTGTATTGTGCCGTTATCAGTTTTCCATAAATTATTGTTTTGATGATCATTACCTAACCAATCAAAATTAGGATTACTATTTGTAATAAATTCGTTATGCCCGGGATTATCACTTGTAGCAAGAGTTGTTGTTGTTCCATGTTCAGGAGTTCCACAATTATCTGCATCACCACAAGTCCAGTTTATCAATTGATGTCCATCAGCTAATCTTCCCCACTGAAACAAGTCGCCATAACATTCATAATCATCGTAATTATCGCAATCATTTGAAGCACCAAGATTTCTGTCAAGCCAGCAACAATTCTGTGTTATCCCTTCTACTGTATATTCTACTTCGACCACACCGTATGTTTCTCCACTATAAATACAACTAACTTCAGTAATGCCATTGCAGGGAGAGCATTTTAACGGAAGCTCAATTTCTTCCGTCTCAACTTCTATTACATCTGAAGCATCAGATGTTCCACAACTATTTACCGCAAATACCCTATAGTAGTATTCAGTAGAGGGGTCTAAATCCGTTACTAGGTCACTGGTGTTATTTCCAACATTTTTTTGCTCATAATCAGCTACAAAAGAAGAAAAATTGATATTTGTGGAAACATCTAACAGATAATGAGTAACAGCAGGGTATGATGTTACTTCTTCCCAATTTGCCGTAAATGCATGCTCTTCTATATTTGTTGCATTTGTCGCAGATGGTACATCCGGCTCAGGACATATTGTCTCAACATCAATTACATTTGATGCATCTGAGGTTCCACATTCATTTACTGCATAAACCCTGTAATGATATTCCGTACCGGGATCTAAATCAGTTACTTCATAATCCGTATCATCGCCTATATCTTCTTGTTCAATAATATAAGAGCTAAAATCGCTATCTGTTGAAACATCCAACAAATAATGGGTTACTTCAAAACCGGAAACATTCTCCCAGTTTGCCGTAAAACCATCGTATTCGATATTTGTTGCAGAAACTGCAATTGGAGCATTGGGAACAGTGTTGAGAATATAAAAAATATAATCTTTATCCTCTGTAATTTTTTCAACAATTTCATCATAATCATCACCTATATATCCGGTAAATCTTAACACATCTCCTTTATCAAAAGGAAGTTCAGTTTTTGATGTTTGCTGACGTTTTTCGGTTTTTGATGTTATTCCATTATATTCTATTCTTGAAATCCCTTCTCCTGTCTTTCCAGTTTGTATCATCAACTGTTTTTCCTTATGTTTTTTGGAAGTTACTTTTAAAATATAGGATTGTTCATTACAAGCATAAAAGGTAAAATTATGAACGTTTGGCTCTAACTCAGCGTTATAACTTGTTAACTTCCTCCCGGTAATATCATAAACAGTTATGGTAAGATCATCTTTCTCCACAATACTAATATCAATATGTGTTTTTTTGGAAAAAGGATTTGGATAGTTTTGTGAAACATACAAATCATTATAATCTCCTGAAATATCGCCAATGCCGGTTGAAAAAGGTAATACTAATACGGTATCTGGATAATCAAGTGTTATTTCTGCATCTTGTGTTACATTTTCTACAACTATATATTCAAGTGGAGTCCATGAACAAACATACTCTGATGTAAAAATTAGTGTTATTTCGTTTTCATTAGCCTTAAGATTATTCACTGATAACAGTCCAATAACGGATAAAAGCAATATTAATTCTCTCAGTTTATTTTTTATCATATTTATTTTTTTTATTATTAAAAATGTAATTGATTTTGAATAAAAATAATTGTTTTATATTACAAACATACGAAATATTTTAATGTAATTTTTTTTTTTGATTAGCCTTAATAGCTAAAAGTGTTGATTATTCAATTTAATAAATAGAATAATAACTACTTTAAAAATGATGGAGGACAAGGACAGTCCATTGGCTGATATCTTGTGTCGGGAGGTTCGGGACAACTAAGATACCAGGTAAGGCTAATTTCATGGCTTCCTCCCGATGACCTTGCAGTTAATGGGGAGATGGTAAAATCATAACTATACCCAACCTTATATTTTGGTTGTTGAAATCCCAGATTAAAAACTATTGCATCCATATTTTCAAAAGCGTGTCTTGCCCAAACACCCGCAAATACCGGGTCTCTGCTAAAGTAGAAGCCTCCGGTAACCTGATAAAAATATCCTTGTTTTTCGAATAGTATATTTGGTGTTAAAGTAGCGTTCTTCTCCCAGTCTCGATCGTGTTGCCAATTATCTGTTAAGGGAATTACATAGCCAAGGTGTCCGGAAAACTTCATGTTTAGTCGTTCAGACATGTGATCATAATAATTTATCTCCGGTCGAAAAAGGCGATTTATTGAGAAACCTGTATATAGTTTATTATTGTAATTAAAAGTTATTCCTGATCCAAAGTCGGGATAATGAATATTTGTTTCTTCCGGTGTAAGAACCTGTGTATTATGAATAAAACCGTGATTGGGATCTAGTTGGTCGACAAATTCGAGTTTATTCCAATTTAGCTGTCTTAAAGCATATGCAGCATATATACCGGCTCTCATACTCCATCTATCGCTTAGCTTTATTGGTTTTGAATAAGATGCTCTGATGTGATGAGATTGCAATAATCCATCACCTTGTGAATCATTTTTATATGAAAAACCTAAACCCGAATCTATCCTATACGAGTGCCAGTCAAACATAACATGCGTATTTGAATAAGCTCTGGGTATAGAAGTCCATTGTTCACGATGAAATAATTTAACCCTTGGGCAAATATTAGAGCCAACAAGTGCAGGGTTTAAGTAAATTCCAGATGCAACAAATTGCGAATATGGAACATCTTGCCCTTTAACATTTAAAGTACTGGAAAAATAAAATCCGGCAATTACAATCAGACAAAAGTAATATTTTGCTGAAAAATATTTAATAATTAAAATGCAATATTCTCTCATAAAACTTATCTATTTTAAAAGCAATACACTTCCGGTTTTAACAATTGGTTTTCCCTCCCTGTCTTTATACATTAATCTCCAAACATAAACACCTTGCGGTGCTATCGGGCCACTTCTAATTGTGCCATCCCACTTTGGTTCTAAGCCTTTCTCATAGTATATTTGTTCACCCCATCTGTTATAAATTGAAAACTCTAACTCTATTTCATATCCATCATCACCCGGAGGAAAGCCATCGCCACCCATGACCGGTCCAAAAAACATTATGCCATCATCACCAGATCCACTACCTCCTCCGGGCATAAATGCGTTTGGTATATAAAAATCTTTAACTACTAAAACATCAACATAGCTGGTATCAGGGCATCCAAATTCAATATCGGGATTATCTATATCAACTATTTGCATAACTGTATATTTTCCTGTTTCGTTATACGCTTTAGTAGGATGCTGTACGAACTCTCTTTCTGTATCATCTCCAAAATCATAAAACCAGTAAGATGCATATTTCAAGGTATCATGATGCAAATATGACTCGTCAACAAATTGCACTGATTGCCCGATAAATACAGTATCCGGGTTAGCATAGAACCTGCTGTAAGGGATATCATATACTTGAATTGTGTCAGTAACAAAAGCCATGCACCCATCAAATGAAGTTACTTCAAGAGTTACTTCAAATTCACCAATTGTATCATAAATATGAACGGGTTCAGGCAGTGTTGAGCTATATCCGTCTCCAAAACTCCAGTAAAACTGTTCAATATTACTATCTATAGCTGCACCATCAGTAAAATGAGCTACATAACCAAAGCAATGGTCTTGCGGAGCAAATTCCGGTTCGGGGATGGCTTTTATAATAATTATATGCTCATCAATTTGTCCTTCGCCACAATCATTGACTCCCAGTACACTTACAGTATGCTCTCCCGGCTCTCCGTCCATAAAAAGTGTTATTTCGCTTTGTTCTGACTCAATTAACTCATTATCATTTAGAAACCAACGATAGCTGTTAGCATAGGTTATTTCCGGCACATAGAAAGTTACGCTATCATTTTGGCAAACATAATCAGGTCCTTCAAGACCCGATGCATCATGAGGCAGGTCAAGTAATAAGACGAGAAGTTCGGTTGGCTCAGTTTCTCCGCAGGCATTTTCGGCAGCAACTGAAATAACTCCTGATTCAAATGTAGGAGAAAAGTGTACTTCAATTTCAGTAGTTCCCTGACCACTATTTATTGTTGCACCGGCAGGCACTTGCCATGTTATATCTCCACTAACTTCAAGTGGGTCAATGCTATAGTTTTCAATATGCTCAGATCCTTCACAAAAATGATCTAAACCTTGAATTTCACTAATTGGGCCGGGAAGTGGTAAAATTGTAAAATTAAAAGTTTCAGATTCTTCACTAACACTACATTCGTTTCCGGCTATTACAGTTATTTCAACCTCTCCCTTAGTGGTTTTTGTGCCAAAAATTACAGTTATTTCATTAGTTCCCTCACCGTCAATGATTTCGGCACCGTCCGGCAATATCCAATCGTAATAGGTAGCATTGTCTACAGCTGGTATTGAAAATGTAAATTCGGCACCTTGGCACCCTGTATCATCTCCGGTAATTAACCAGTCAGCAGGGGTATCAAGTTGATCATCTCCAAGTACTGTAATGATTGTATCGAAAGAACTAAAACCTCCGTTACATGTAACACTTGTGTTTAATGCTTCAAGTGTTATTGTTTTATCACCGGGGTTATCAAACACATGCGTTTGAGATGCATTAGAATTTCCAACAGAATGCTCCTCACCATCAAAATACCAGGTATATTGTGTAAGGTTTGGGTTTCCTCCACAAACCGGTTCTGAGTTGTTGTGAAAAGTTATAGGTTCATTCACACAAACAATGTTGGTATCTAATTGAATTCTTGCAATCGGTTCGCGATCAACTCTAATAGGTTCAATTGTAACTTGTTGATAACCACATTGATTTTCGGCATAACCAACAAGCCTAAAATTGTCATCACTTTGAATACAAGAAGCATCTGTAAACATATGAGTTATTGAATTAGGAATATCGTCCTGAGTAAATATATAAGGGTCGCTTCCATCATCAAATTGAAACATATAATTGGTGCCAATGTTTCCGGCTACACCTGTAATTTCATAGGTCAAATCTACAGGTGCACAACCGACTGAGCCTTCAGGTCCAACAATTCCCAAACCCGGGTTTGCTCCATATAAAATGTCTATTGTGTCGCTGGCGATACATCCATTTTCGCCGGTAACAGTAAAAATAAGCTCATAAAGACCGGGTGAAGAGTAATTATTTGTAGCTGTCTCAAAATCACCTGTAACAAAATCTGGAGAGCCATCTCCCCACTCAATCACATAATTTGTATTTGTGGAATTAGAATTGTTTTCTACAGTTAGTTCAAAATCGCCATTCCCGGTACATTTGGCAAATGACGGCCAATTGTAAGGGTCTATAAGTTCTGTTCCGGGTGGACGAAGAACGGAAACCGTTTCGGTTTGAGAATCCTCATCATCGCCCTGATAAGCAGTAAGCGTAACAGAAAAATTCTGACTTCCATCTCCGGAAGCCGGAAAAAATGTGTGGGTAGGGTTTTCTTCATTAGATGTGTTTCCATCTCCAAAATTCCAATGAAAGCTATCTCCGGTAGAGTTATTGACAAAACTTATAACAGTGCCGGCGCAAACATTATTTGGAGAAAAAGTAAAATCCGCATTTGGTTGGCTGTTCAATAATATCGAAGTCTGTAAAAAGAATATTAATAAAAAAATACGAAATATTTTGTTCATTTGGTATAAAGTTTTCAAAATAATATAAAATATTATCAATTTTAAAACATTACTTTCTGTTTCCAATGGTTTTCTTTTTAATATTCATTAGTTTACTTTCATAATAAACTAATTACTCTTGCAAATATATAAAAAGTTCGTATAAATACCCGGCTTTTAATAGATTTTTTAAAAAAAAAGAGAAAATATTACTATCAAATCCTTTAAAATAAAACAGTACCAAATCATCTATCCTTTTACATTAACTTTAAAAAAAGCACTTTTCAAAACTCATACCCGGCATAATCAAATAAAAACAAAATCCGATACATTTAAAGAAAAGCTGCAAAGCGATGGTATTGTTTAACCACAGAGTCGTAAAGAGAGGTCGCTTTATTTTTCTATATTTGTGGTTTTATAGAAACCTTATTTTATAAATAGATTAGGCAATGAGCCGAAATATTCGGCAAATTCTAAAATCCTTTGGAGTTAAAAAATAAAAGTTTAAATTTGCAGTATATAATTTAAGTTTTCATAAATAACCTTGTGAAGCTTGCTTCCTTAGTAATCACATATTATAATATATAAGAAAGTGAATATAAATAATTTTCTGCTTTTTAGAGATTTTTCTCTTTTCAGGTTGGTATATTTTCTGGTGTGCGTTATCGGATTTATTTCATTTTTTTTAGCTTGGGTAAGTGCAGGTTTTTTTGGAAGCTTCAGTGGTTTCAGAATTACTAAGTTGATGATTAATTTAGGTGTTTGGCAATCTTTGGTCTTAGGTTTAGTGCCTTTAATATTCGGATTTTTGGCAGTAAAAACTTTATTTTCAATACAAATAATTTCAGGGATTGCAATAAAGATAATGAAAGTAGTATTGATATTAGTAGTAAGTCTGCCGTTTGTTTTTATTATTCAACGCGTAATGAAACGACCTAATGTTCATCTTGAGTTTAGTCACTTTGTTGATTTTTTCTGTTATGGCTTTGTGCTTACTTTGCTATGTTGTATTTTTTTAATTTTAAGTCTGTTACAGCCTAAGAAATTATAAGTTATGCTACAATTCCCAACCTTTAAAAGTATTAGGAAAATATTATCTAAAAGATGGGGAGTTTTAAAAAAGTATTAAAGCCTTTGCTGTTTGTATATTATTTTTGACCGATAACTTAAAAGTTTTTGATGAATACAAAAAAGATTTACCATAAATCATCTTTTATATATAAACATGAAGGGATTTGGGTTTTGAATATCAAAGCAGATTCATATTATGAAACCGGCTATGCACATGGCAAATTGTTAAAACTTTCAAAACATCCTTTATACAAGTTATTCAAGAATAAGCTTATTGTTCTCGTTATAAAAAGTTTGGCTTTAATATTTAAAAAGTCTTTAAAACGGCTTTACGTGGAGAAAAAGTATATTGATGAACTCCGTGGGATAGCTGACGCATCTGAGATATCTTATAAAGTTATATTTTTTATAAACTTTATTTATGATGTATTTAGGAAAAGCATATTTTGTTCCAGTTTTAATTTTTTTTCACCTACAACAATAATTGCTAGAAATACAGATTCTTTAAAATGGATTGCTTCATTAGCATTAAAGTATGAAGTTACTGTGATTCACAGAGTTTGCATAAAAAATTCTGTGCCGTTTACACATGTCGGGTTAGGCTTCTTTATTGGTGTAATAAACGGTTATAACAAGTCCGGAATTTGTGTGAACAATCACTTAGTATTAGGTGCCAAAAATGGCAGAATAAAATCCCCAATATCGCCAAATGTATTGTTATTGAGGAAAGTTATAGAGGAAGCGTATAATCTAGATATGGCTGAAAAAATTTTGACAAATTCGTCATTGAGTTATGCTACAACAGCCTTGATTACTGATTCAAAAAACAAGAATTCATTTGTTTTTGAGGCCACTTCCGAGAAGTGTTTTTTTGTAAAAACACAAAATTCTTATCAGGCTTGCACCATGCATTTTATATCAGAAACCATGAAACCTTTATCTCGTGTAACAAATACAGGCAGCGAAAAACGCTTAAGTTTTTTGAATTTAGTATTATCACAGAAGTCTGTTCTTGATGAAGATGAAGTTATTTCCATCCTAAAAAATACTGAAAATGGACTTAAGAGAAATAAGGGTGGATACTCTATTACTAACTCAGGAACATTTCAGAGTTTTGTTTTTTACCCACTTGAAGATTTAATAATAACTTCTAATGGAAAAAAGCTTCCTGTAAGCTTGTCCGGTAATTATATTAGAATTCGCTTTTAGATTGCTCCGAGCAGGATTTTTGTACTAATGTAAAACAAAAAATCAGGCTCCACTCAAACTGAAGCCTGATTTTCTAAAATATTCATATTCCTGTCTGAATGAAGGAATGATATGATTAATATGATTTTAAATTAATTGTTTTTTATGCAACGGACAGAAAAACCCGCGCCCCTATTGCCACTGAATCTATTCATCTTGCTATGAGTGTAGTGCAAGGCATAATACCATGCAGTCAAATCATCACGATCCGTAGTAGTCCACCAGCCACCGTTGGTTTCAATATTGTTGAATGCTCCTGAACGGAAGCGGGACCCCCCGGGGAGGGCTGTAAAACCACTAACATTAGTTGCACCAAAGTTTGGACTTTCCCAATGAGTTGTGGCTTTTAGCTTACCACCGGCAACATCTTCCCCTCCTAAATAATTTACTAATTCTGTGAATTCAGCATCACTTGGTAAATGCCATCCCGTAGGGCATGCTTGAATCGCAGCCGACCAATTATAAAGAACTCCATAAATCTCGTAATTTTCGCTGGCCTTAGCATTTGGAACAGTTTCAGTTCCACTACCAGGAGCATAATCATAAACTGCATATTGTGGTTCGGTTTCACTATCCCAGTCATTTTCATAAGTTATTTCGGGTAGGTAAGCAATATTTTCAGCCATCCATATCTGGTCACCGATTTCTACTGTTTTATAAGTTTGCCCATCTCTGGGATCTGTCATTTCTCCGTATTCAATATCACCATCGTCATCACCGTTGTCAATCGGCTCATTTGAGTTTTTACTACTTACATTAAAATTAATTTCTATACCACCTTCAAATGTAGCAACCCCTCCTGAAAATCCATTCATGCTATTGTAATATGTATTCAAGCTAATAAGATTTGGTATATCATGTTCTATTAATTCTAATATCAGATAAGAGACACTTTTTTGCTCATGACTTGAAATAACCTTTTGGCTTTGTGTTCTGCCATGAAGAGATGTGCTAAAAATATCGCCAACTTTAGCATCGTATCTAACTAAAACCTGCTCTCTATTAACAGCTCCTGATTTTACAGATGTCTCTCCGGTACCCATAAAAGAAATACCATCTTCTGTAAACTTCATGCCAATATTTACTTCAATATTGGTACCATCATAACTTGTAAACTCAGGATATCTATCTATCATAATACTTGCTGTTTCAGCTAATATAGGATTATCAATTGTTGCAATAGTCCTTAAATTTGATTTTTCGCCATCCGTACTCACAACTGTAATATTTCCTATATCAAAACCATCAACAGGTTCAATAAAAAAAATGTTAAAATAATTTCCCTCTTCTCCAATTTTGGTCAGTTGTCCATCCAATAAATCTCGCGAGCCGTTCTCTCCACCATCGGAAATGTTGTCTTTATCACAACTTGTAATTAAAATAAGTAAAAATGATACTAATGAAAGTACCCCATAAATAAAAAACTTTTTTGTATCCATAGATTAAAATCTTTTAATTAAAACTAAATTTATTTTTTTACAAATATAATATTTTTTAATACTATCAACAACATATTTAGATATTTTGTTTTATATATATGACAATCAATCTTTATATTCGCATATTAGAAGGTTATAATGTAGAAATTAAAAAAGTAAGATTAATTACTCAAACACTCTTAAATTCTCTCGTTTAATAACTTAATGTTTTAAAAGGCTATCATTAAGAGTTTAAGAGCGAAATTATGAGCTTTAAGGAAAAAAATAGCTAATCTTAATATTCTCGTATGTTTGCAAAAATTTTTTTCAAAAAAAACATCAAAACAACTCAATATTTGTTTTTCTCCTAAATAAATTATTATATTTGCACAAATAAACTAAAATAGTATAATCAGTTTACACTTTTTAAATTATGAATAATAAAGACACTGTATCCGGAAAGCGAGTATTATCAAGTGCAGAAGAGTTATTCTTTCATTTTGGTTATTCAAAAACCACCGTTGATGAAATAGCCAAAAAAGCTTGTATAAGCAAACGTACTTTATACAAATATTACAGGAGCAAAGAGGATATTTTAAGAGATTATTTAAATAAAAAAACAGATTTTTTAACCAAAGAATTGAATCTTATTGCCAATTCTGATGATAGTTTTCCGGAAAAGATGCACTCTGCTTTAACCTTAACAACAAAAACATTATCAACTGTTTCCAGGCATTTTATTGAAGATATTCAAACTAACGCCCCTAATCTTTGGCAAAAACTCTCTGAATACAGAAAAAAAATGGTTAATACTGTATTTGTTAAACTTTTGGATGATGGTATAAAAACAGGATATGTCAGGAAAAATATAAATAGAAGCGTAGTTGTTATGGTAATGCTCAGTGTAATGGATAATTTGATAAATGCTACTGTTGACAAAACATTACCCGATTACATGCATGGTAATATTCCAAAAAGCATTGACAGTATTTTTTATGAAATAATAGCGATTATTCAAAATGGTATTTTAAATGACAAAAATGTCTTATAAAAGATTAAAATATATGTTAAAGAGTATTTTCATGATAAAAAAAGGGTTGCTCTGTTTATTTATTTCAGGATTATTTGTTATACCTGCAAGCGGTTCTGAGGAAACTAGTGCTAAATTGCTTTCTTTAGATGATGTGCGCAGTATGGCAAAAGAAAATAACCGCAAACTTGAAATTGCTCATCATCACAGGTTAGCAGCATCATCAATGAGAGATGCTTCTTTCACTTATTTTTTGCCGGGATTTGATCTTACCGGAGGTTATATTAGAACGAACAAACAATTTCAGTTGTTTGATGATGATATGTTGTTGCCGGTTGTACCTTATACCGCTATTGATCCTCAAACAGGGCAGGTTGATCCTGGAAGATTGCTTGACCCGAATTTTCCTCACCCTGATAATACCGGCGTAGTTTTTCATCCGATTACTTCTGAGCCTGTTTTTGGTCCGGATGGGAATCCTGTCTTTTACAGCTACTCATGGCTTCCGGAAGATGAGATGAAATTCGGTCAAAAAAATAATTATATGCTGAATTTTGGAATGACTCAAACCATTTATTCAGGAGGGAAAACCAGAACACAGTATAAAATAGCTCAACAGATAGAGGATATTTCTAAGCATAATGAAGAGTTAGAGTTATCGGAATTGATGTATGAGGTTGAAAAATACTACTGGAAAGCATATACTCTGCAAGAAAAATATGAGTTGGCTCAAACCTATTATAATTTGCTTGAAAAGACGGTTAAGGATATGGAAAATCTTTATAGAGAGGATATAATTTCGCAAAACAAACTTTTAAAAGTTAGAATTAAGCTAAATGAAGCGGCTATGGATAAAAGAAGAGCTGCTAATGGACTGTCTCTTACAAAGCAAATGTTGTGCCAGTTAATTGGATTGCCTATTAATGAAGAGATTGAGCTCTATGATGATATATGGATATCGGATGAAGTATTATCTTTAGATGAACTTTTTCATAGTGCGTTAGATAATCGTCCTGAGCTGAAAATCGCTTCAAAATCTGTTGAACTCGGAGAATCTGCTGTCAAACTTGCTGAATCTCGCTTTTTGCCTGATATTGCTTTAAGTGCAAATTATTACTTTGCCAATCCAAGCCCTTATCATGGTTTCAGCGATCAGTTTGGTAGCGACTGGAATGTGGGCGTTGTTATGAGAGTCCCGATATTTCACTGGAATGAAAGACGACATGTCCTTAGTTCTGCTAAACACGAAAAGAAAGTTCAGCAACTTAAGCTGGAAGACTACAGGGAACTTATTCAAATTGAGGTGAATAAAATTTTTTATTCTATAAGTGAGGCTCGCGATAAACTTAATATTGCCGAGTTATCATTATCTCAAGCCAAAAATAATCTTGATTTAGCTCAAAATAATTTTGATGTTGGTAAAATCACTTCAACAGAGTTAATGGAAGCCCAAACGCTTTGGAGAGAAGCCCATTCAACTCATATTGAAGCTAAATCAGAGCTGAAATTAAAGCAAACGCAAATGCAAAAAGCTATAGGTGAATTGATAAATGATTAATTTTTAACGTTTTATAGTTATGATAAATAAGAAAATATTCAAAAGAGTTTTTAGCAAATATTGTTTTATGATAAATATAAAGATTGTTACAGCAATTTTATTTATTGTATCATGTAATGTGAATGATAAGAATGATAAAGAGCTTATTGATGATGATGGTGTTATTGTTTCTGTTCATGAAGCAAGTAAAGAAGAACATCGTTCGCAACTTATGTTTACAGGTACAGTTAAGCCTTATCGTGAAGCAAATTTGGGAAGTGCTATACCGGGCAGGATTGAAAATATTTTGTATCCGGAAGGTAGTTATGTTAGCAAAAACGATCTTGTAGTCAGGCTCTCAGGAGAAGCCACAGCAATGTCACGTTATGAATATGAAACGCTTAAGAAAGATTATGAACGTGTTGCAAGGTTAAGAGAAAGTGAAAGTACTACTCAACAGGAATATGACCATATTAAAGCCAAATATAAGGCAGCAGAAGCACAGTATCTTTTTTTTAAAAATAATAGTGAAATAAGGGCTCCTTTTTCTGGTGTTATTGTTGAACATCTTGTTAATGAAGGCGAAACGTTTAGCTTCTCTCCCGGGCTGGAAATAGGTTATTCGCATACCTCCGGTATTATCAGATTAATGCAACTTGACCCCGTAAAAGTTGTAATTGATGTTAATGAAAATCTTATTCCGGGTCTAAATAAAAATATCAGACCGGAAATAACAACCGATGTTTATCCTGATGAAGTTTTTCAGGGAAAAATATCATTTATAAAGCCTGTGTTGTCAAAAAGTTCAAGAACAGCAGAAGTTGAAATAATTGTTGATAATGATAAAAACATGCTTATGCCCGGTATGTATTCGCGTGTAAATATTGAGCTTGGAGTAGATTCTTTGTTCTTTTTACCGAGGCATGCTGTTTTAGAACGTGAAAACAGCAGAGGTTATGTTTGGTTGATAAAGAATGAAATCGCTGAAAAGAAAACTGTATCTGTAATAGATGAAGTTGAAGGAAAAATTGCAGTAAAAGGTTTGAAAGAAGGTGATTATGTTGCTATATCAGGGTTGCATGCTTTAGAAGAAAATACTAAAGTCAGAGTAAAGAATATTGTTAAATAATTTGAGTAAATAAAGAAAAATATGATACTATCAAAAACAGGAGTTAACAGACCGGTTTTTACAATAATGCTTTTTTTAGCAATTTTCCTCTTTGGGATAATCAGTTATTTGATGCTTCCCAAGGATGTTTTTCCTGAAATTGAGCTGCCTGCTCTGACTGTTTCAACTGTATATCCGGGTGCCTCAGCTGAAGAGGTAGAAGAGCATGTTACTGCCGAGCTAGAGGAGGTTTTAGCCGGAACGGGAAATCTTATCAACATGACTTCTGAATCAAAAGACAATGTCTCATTCATTACTTTACAGTTTGATTGGGATACCAATTTGGAAGAAGTTATGGGAACGGTAAGAGATTTTATTAATTTAAAAGAAAGAGACCTCCCTGATGGAGCCGAGACGCCGGTTGTTATGAGAGTGGATACCGACATGTTTCCTGTTTTGATTTATGGAGTTAATGCAGTTGAAAATTTTGATAATTTAGGAAGAATTATTGATGATAAAGTCATTAACGCCCTTAATAGAGCCCCCGGTGTTGGGGCTCTTATCAACATGGGTGAACCCAGAAGTGAAATTAAAATAGATATAGATCCTTATAAGCAAAAAGCATACAACCTTTCAATCAACCAAATTGCGCAAGCAGTTAAATCAGAGAATGTTACTGTTCCGGCAGGAAATATTGTTGCGGGCAAAAGTGACCTCTCTGTTACTACTCCCGGTGATTTTAAGTCATTGTTTGATATCAGTAATACGCTGATTACACTACATGATGGCAAACCCGTAAGACTTTCTGATATAGCTTTAATAACAAGAGGGCTTAAAGAAGCTGATGAGGTTGCAAGAATCAATTCCAGAAATGGTGTCGGAATTTTCGTCATGAAACAATCAGGAGCGAATACTTTAGAAGTGGTTGAAGCAGTCAGAAAAGAAATGGAAAATATTATGCCTGTTCTACCGGAAGATGTTTCGGTTGAAGAATTAATGGATAACTCTGAATTAGTAGTAGTTTCAATAGATAACTTGTTTAGAACGATATTTTTTGCAGCAATATTTGTAATTATTGTTGTACTTATTTTTTTAAGAGAAATAAGAAGCTCTTTGATAATTATCATTACTATTCCTTTTTCTCTTATTGTTGCTTTTATTTATATGTATTTTGCCGGTTTTACCGTCAATATCTTTTCTTTACTTTCAATAGCTATTGCCATAGGAATGGTTATTGATAATGCAATCGTAGTTTTAGAGAATATAACAAGGCATATAGAAAACGGTGTGTCTCCCAAACAAGCGGCAATATTTGGCACAAGAGAAATGGGATTAGCTATTACGGCAGCTACTTTAACTACAATTGCCATTTTTGTTCCCTTGCTGTTTATGTCCGGAGTAGTTGGAATTATATTTAAACAGTTGGCTGTTCTTACAGCAGTAACGCTCCTTGCATCTTTATTTACTGCTTTGTTTTTAACGCCAATGCTTTCGTCAAAACTTATAAAAAAACAGAATAAAAATAATTCTTCTTACTTTTTTAGAATAAGTGAGAGCTTTTTCAATTCAATAGAAAGTTTTTATGTAAAATTATTGAACTTTGCGGTTTATCACAAAACTGTTGTAATTTCTATAGTGATACTGGTTTTTGCTACTTCATTATATTTAACAAAATATATTGGCACGGATTATATTCCCGTGTTTGATGCCGGAGATGTCAGTACTGTTGTGGAAACCCGAATAGATGCAAGTAGTGAAGAAACTTTGAAGATAACAAATCAAATAGAAGACATTTTTAGAGAAGAAATACCGGAACTTCGCTCCTTATATTCTATAACAGGACAAAGCAGAGAGGGTATTTTGGGAAGTGTTGGCTTTAGGGAAGGCAGGAATATTACGACTGTATTTGGGCGACTTGTTCTACCTGAAGAACGCGATAGATCATCTGAAGAAATTGCAGAGATTATAAGGAAAAGAATAGGCGAAATTCCGGAAGTGGAAGTTTATACAACTACAGGAGGAAGTCTTATATCTGCAGCTATACTAGGTAATATCAGCCCGATTGAAATCAAAGTAACAGGGCATAATCTTGATCTTATCAATGAGGTGGCTTTAGACGTGGAAAGCCGGCTTCGACAGATGAGAAATATTAATAATATTGAATCTACTGTTGATAGAGGGAAGCCAGAACTAAGAGTTATTTTGGATAAAGATAAAGCAGCTTCTGTCGGCTTAAATACTGCAATGGCTTCAATGCAAATAAGACATAGTCTTTACGGAGCAGACGGAGGAACAGTTAATTTTGAAGGTGAAAATATTCCTATAAATATCAGATATCCTGAACATTATCGAAATAGTGTTGATAATGTGCAAAATATTATGCTTAGCACATTAACAGGTACTACTGTACCGTTAGGTTTGGTATCAAAGATTGAAGAAGGTATCGGCAGACTGGAAATTAGAAGGGAAATGCGTCAAAGAGTTGCTTATATCTCTGCTGATGCTTATGGAATATCACTAGGCGAAGCCGCTAATCTGGTTAATGAAGAGCTTGATAAAATGGATGTGCCGGAAGGAATTGGCGTTGAAATAGGAGGGCAGGTCACAGAACAACAAGAAGCATTCGGCGATATGTATATAATTTTTATTATAGGATTAATCCTTGTTTTTATGGTAATGGCATCACAGTTTGAATCTTTAAAAAATCCTTTTATAATTATTTTTACTATACCCCTTTCAATTACAGGTGTAATTTTAGCATTCTTAGTTACAGGTTTAACATTGAGCGTAGTTACATTTTTAGGTGTTATTATGCTTATAGGTATTGTTGTTAACAACGGAATAGTATTGGTGGATTATACTAATTTACTTATAAAAAGGGATGTTCCTTTTATTGAAGCAGTTATTCAAGCCGGAAGAAATCGTTTGAGACCTGTTTTGATGACATCTTTCACAACAATACTGGCAATGATACCAATGGCATTGAGCACTGGAATAGGTTCGGAAATATGGTCTCCGTTAGGAGTTACAGTAATCGGAGGGTTAATGGTATCAACATTATTTACTTTAGTGTTTATACCCGTCTTATATGTTGTTTTTAATAAATAAGTTATTTTTTAGTGTTTAAAGGATTGTGGTTTAGTGATAATCCCTCTCTCCGAAAATTGCTGTTCCAATTCTAACAAGGGTACTGCCTTCTTCAATGCCGATTTTATAATCGTTAGTCATACCCATAGATATTTCAGTAAAGCTTTCATTAGATTTGAAAAAGCTGTTTTTTAGCTTATCAAAAGTTTGTTTAAGTTCGC
>PWLF01000064.1 GCA_003559475.1 Bacteroidales bacterium | reverse complement strand
CGTTTTTTCCCTGCATCAATAGAGTTAAGACAAGAATCATTTTTATGGGCAGATGATTTATCTTCTTATGATTCTATACTTGATTTGCCCTTCTCAATACCTTTTTATGGCGACCACGTTAGCCTTTTTACATTACTAATGGCTGTTTCTACAATAATATACACCAGAATGAACACGCAAATGATGGGTAGCACAAACCAAATGCCGGGAATGAAAACCATGCTTTATATGATGCCCATTATGCTTTTAGCGATATTCAATAATTTTGCTTCTGCATTAAGTTATTACTATTTTCTAACAAATATGATTACTTTTGGGCAGATGTTTCTGTTTAGAAAACTTATTAATGAAGATGCCATTTACGAAAGATTGCAGCAAAATAAGAAAAAGCCGGTAAAAAAATCTAACTGGCAAAAAAAGCTTGAAGAGATGGCTAAAGAAAGAGCTAAACAAGGAAAAAGAAAAAGATAATTATCTGTTTAGTTATCTAGTAAAGATATATTTTAAAAAATAATTTTCTATATCAGCTCCGTCGAAATTTCCTGAACTCATAAGTATTATTGAGCTTCTATCAAAGTTATTATTTTTAAAATACAAGAGAAGGTCCTCTATTTCCGTAAAAACATATAAATCATCATGATTAAATGCGGTTTTTACATTTTCAGGAGAAATTTCCGGGAGTTTTTTATTTGCAATGGTTTTTGGATTATAATACACTAACTTCATATCGGCATCTTTCATAGAATCTTTATATTCGGGCAGAAAATCCATATTAAGACTACTGAAAGTATGGAGTTCAATACAAGCAACAATTTTACGGTCGGGATACTGCTCTTTAACAGCTTCTATAGTTGCTTTTAGCTTAGAAGGAGCATGAGCAAAGTCTTTAAAGACAACAGTTGAGTTATTCTCTTTAATTTTTTCAAGACGGTTACTTGCTCCTCTAAAAGATTTAACAGCATTATAAAACTCTTTTTCAGAAATGCCGATTTGTGAGCAAACTAACTTAGCTGCATTAATATTTTGCAAATTATGTTTCCCGAACAATCCAACGGGGTATTCATTATTGTCATCACTTATGCAATATGAGATTCCATTTTCAACTTTATAGTTTGGTGTTTCATAAGGGAAGAGTTCAATATTGTTATTATTACTCTCACATATTTTTTTGGTCCACTTATCTTCATTAAAATAAATAAGTTTTCCATTTTTTTCAATACTATCAACAAAAATTTCAAATTGATTCAGGTAAGAATCAAAAGTTTTGAAAACATTTATATGATCCCATGATATTCCACTAATAATTGCTATATGAGGTTTATACAAGTGGAATTTTGGTCTTAAATCTATTGGAGAGCTGGGATATTCATCTCCCTCCAGAACTATAAAAGAAGCTCTATCTGTTAGCTTAACCATCACATCAAAACCTTCAAGTTGTGCACCAACCATATAATCAGCTTCTATATCAAGTTTATTTAATACATGAAGAATAATCGAAGTGATAGTCGTTTTACCATGGCTCCCTCCTACTACTATTCTGGTTTTATTTTTTGACTGTTGATATAGAAATTCGGGATAAGAGTATATTTTCAAACCGAGTTCTTTAGCTTTGACTAACTCCGGGTTATCTTTTCTGGCATGCATTCCAAGAATAACAGCATCTATTTCTTGATTAATTTTATCAGGATACCAGCCTTCTTTTTGGGGCAAAATTCCATAACTTTTTAATCTGCTTTTTGAAGGCTCAAAAATATGGTCATCAGAACCTGTAACCTCATAACCTTTTTGTTTTAAGGCTATTGCAAGATTATGCATAGCGCTTCCTCCGATAGCAATAAAATGAACTTTCATGAATATACAGGTATTTTCAAAAACTTATTTTAAGCGCAAAAATAAAAAAATAATAGCATTACTTTTGCTATTCTTTCACACATCTAACAGAAAAAAAATACATTGATTTCTCATAATTATGTCTTTTTATTCCTGTTGAATCATACATAATATATCGTGTCCCTGCTGTAGAAGGGCTATCCGTATTAGTTGAAGATGTCAGCCACCATGTGCCTTCAGTAAGTCTATTATAATCAATATTTCCCCTATTGCCTGCTGGCAATGCATAAAAATCTGAATTTTCAATAAATGCAGGGTTATTAACAAGATTATCTTCCGTCCACAAAGAAGATCCTGCTATTCTACTCGCTTCATCCGTTCCGCGAGAGCCAATAGCATCTTCATCAAAAGGGAAAGCATCTTCGCAATTCGGATTACCGACCGAGTTGCATATAAAACGTTCGAGGATTGTCCAGTCATCATGAGTAGGCATGCGCCATCCATCAGGACAAACACCTTGCGACCCTTCATCAGTTTCACCACACATAGCCATATCCCAGTGATACAGACCTCCGTATGTATCACAATTTGCTTCATTATCCTGATAACAGTACTTTTTAATATCTGTACAATCTGTACCTTGAGATACTCCTGCATCAATTCTTTCTCCGACATTCAGGTTTTCTCTAAACCAACACTG
>PWLF01000062.1 GCA_003559475.1 Bacteroidales bacterium | reverse complement strand
TTACCGATTATGGATTGCCGATTAAACCCACGAGAGTGGATTTATTTTTTCAAGGGGGAAATTATGGTAGAATGAAACAATACTTATCACGTTTTATATCATGAATAAAAAAGGATTTACTTTAATTGAATTATTAATGGTGGTCGGAGTAATAGCGGCTCTTGCCGTAGGGGTTATCGTTGTTATAAATCCGGGCCAGCAATTTGCTCAAATGAGAGACAACACCAGAGAGTCTCATGTGAATACTATTTATAACGGATTGAAAGGTTATCAGATAGATAATTGGGGGTCTCTTGAAGGTCTTGAAATCAGCGAAGAAGTGGTTGAAATTTGTAATACTAATGAGTTGGATCCCGTAAATTGTGATGAACTGGTGGATTTATCTCCACTTATCGATCAAGGGTATATAAATACAATTCCGGTTGATTCACAAGCGGAAGGGGGCGGAACAGGTTATAAAATAAGCAAGGGGTACAAAACCGGAGATATTTGCGTTCAAGCTCCCCTTACAGAGAGGGGTGAGAAAATATCAATTGGAGTCTGTCTTGATGGGCCATTTGTAGATGTTTACACCATACCGGAGAATTCTTTAGCAAGATATAAACCTGACGGAACAGAAGTTTGGACTCGTGAATTGGATGAGGAAGAATGGACACGATCGGTTATAACAGACAGTAATAATAACGCTTATGTCGGAACACAAACAAGCGTTTTTAAAGTAGATGAGAACAATAACGTGATTTGGGAATATGATACTGAATTAGAGGATGTGTGGTCTAATTTTCCCAGACATCTTGATTTGAGCAGCAGTGAGGAAGAGTTGCATATAGGAACACAAGAAAAATATTACAAGATAGATCTAACCAACGCTCCAACCGACGGAAGCATATTTAGCGATGAAGTAATTTGGACTTTTGATGTTTCGGACACTATACAGCAATCCGCCGTGTATTCTGATAATGAGATATATTTACTTACGGAAAATGAAGATTCAGAATTTCGGGTATATAAATTAGACCTAACCAACGCTCCAACCGACGGAAGCATATTTAGTGACTACGAGTGGGTATTTGACGAGGTAGAGTCCGGAGATGATTGGGGTTCCGCATTAACTGTTAGCAATGACAATAATATATATTTTTCAGCACGTGGAACCGTACTTCATAAGCTTGATTCGGACGGAAACTTAATTTGGGCAAACAATGAACTATCAGGCATCTTTGATGTATCTATTCAAGAAATAGGAATTAACAGTGCGGGTAATATAATAGCAATAGATGATTACTCTTTGGTAGGTTTTTATAGCAGTCAAGGAGATTTGTTAGAAATTACAACTGATATAGGTTTTTTATGGTGGCAAACATTTGGCTCAGATATTGATAAGCATGATTATTATCATATTAGTGGTGTTGATGGAGGAGAGGTATTTGTAATAGATGCTAGAGACATAAAGTCTAGACATAGGAATAAAGAATTTGTAGGAGAGGCTGCGGACGGCACGGAATACAGCTTATTTCATTCTCCCGTAGATGGTGGGGAAGAAGTAATAATCCACGGGAATGAGGGTGAAGAATATACAGACGGCTTTGTTATTGACTATGAAAGTGGAGTTATAACGTTTGATGATTATCCTAACGAACTATATAATTTAGGACAATGGGATCCAGTGCTGGTATCTTACGCAAAAGAAGGGGAGGCATTGCCAAGGCTGCTGTTTGTTTCTAACTTTGAGCTTCCTGGCGGAAGTAATGGTATAGCTGCATTTAAATAAGTTGGAAGATTAGAAAACAAAAATTAATAGAGTTGCATGGTCGGATTGTTACTTATAAAACCCGTCATTTGACGGGTTTTATGACTTAAAAAGAGAATTGTGGCATAATGATGTAATACTTGTCACATTTTATATCATGAATAAAAAAGGTTTTACTTTAATTGAATTATTAATAGTAATCGGAATAATCGCTATTCTCGCCGCCGCGGTTATTGTCGCTATCAATCCCGGTCAACAATTTTCTCAAGCGAGAGATGCAGCTCGTGAATCGCACATAAACACACTCTATAATGCTCTTCTTTCATATCAAATAAATAATAGAGGGACTTTTGGAGATTTAGAAATAAGTGAAGAGCTAACCGAGATATGTAATACCAATCTTGAATCTCCGAACTGTAGCGATCTTATTGATTTATCATTACTTATCGATGAAAACTACATAAGTCAAGTTCCGGTTGATCCTCAAGGAGGAGTTGATCCTGACGGGACTGGCTATTTTTTAGCTGAAGGAAGTATTATATTGGTAGCTGAAAAAGCGGAAACCCGTTTTGTTGGAGTGGGAGTAACGGAAAGTGAGCCTGAAGAAAATGGTGAGTTCGTTTGTGGAGATGAAGTTGAATATATGGGCCAAATGTACGGAACCGCTCAATTCGGTGATGATTGTTGGTTTGCTGAAAATATAAATTATGACGGACATGTTTCGGGTCAAAGCTGGTGTTATGATAATGACCCTCAAAACTGTGAAATTTACGGAAGACTTTATGATTGGGA
>PWLF01000137.1 GCA_003559475.1 Bacteroidales bacterium | reverse complement strand
ATAAAATTTCGTTTGCAATATTAATAATAACTTTTCAATAAATTTCAAAACGGTCGAGTTATTAAGTAAGCGGTAGGTTTTCTTAAATGAGCGGTATGTTTTTGCAAATAAGCGGTAGTTTTTTTTCAAAAAAAATGTCTTTTTCTAACTTTTTTAAAATCAAAACCGGAAATTATTGTGCAGAAATCAGCTCTTTTGCTTACCATAAATTCAGTCAGCAGTCGCCAATCCGCAGTTCGCGTACAATTTTTTTGAGTTTGTTAATAAACTCATCGTTGTTATATTCCGGAGGTTCCTCTTTAAAAAACTGAAATGAATTATCCATATCAAATAGTTTTTTTGTTAATAATTATTTTTCTCTATACATGTATGTTTTCTCCATTTTCTCTAATTTTTTTTGAGCTTTATTATCTCCTTTTTTTGCTTTTTCTCTTAATCTTCCTGCTCGTATCCAGTCATGATCAGCTTCGGTTAAAGGAAAAGATTCTTTAACCTTACCGTTTACTATTATTTTAATGAATGCTTTTTTCATGTTTTTTGGGTTAATAAAACGATTTATAACAAAGATACGTTAACACTACGCCAAACTATGACGTTGTGATAAAAAATTTTAAAATAGGGTATGTTTTTGTGATTTATTTGGTGGGTTCAATTGTTCCCGTGGTGTTTGTGGTGGTTGATTGCGCTGTGGTTTGCATCCGATTTTATAATAGGGTTTATGGAATACGTTATTTATTCCTAAGTTTATCTATTTTTTAATTATCAAAACTCCCCAATTTATAGTTTATGGATGAGGTTGATTTCCGACAATTCTTTTCCTATTTGATGTATTCCCGATAATATTTTTTCGGTTTGTTTTTTAGAAGGGTTTTTATGTCCGTGAACATATTGTGATAATAATGTCGGATTCATGCCGATTCGATAAGCCGCATCAGCGGTGGTATTATGACTGAAACAGGGCTATTTTTTCAACCTCAACCGGTACTTTAACGGGATTTCTCACTCCGCTATCGCTCCGTTACTAATGACAAGCATTGCGTAACATGTTGTATATCAGAAATATGGCGATGCAGCTCTTTTGCAGGAACTAATTACAATTTTTTTGTCATTCCGCATCGGCGACCCTTTTACGGGTCTAATAATTCGAAATGACGGAATCGCTTGACAGTAAAGGGATGGAACAGGGAGGTTTTTGATAGTATAGTAGGGACACGATGTAGAGATGCATTATAGGACGATGTAGAGACGCAAAATTTTGCGTCTCTACGTTACAAAATTCCTCAAACTTGCTTCAGCACCTCAAAGATCCTCACCATGGCTAATGTGTCTAAATGGCAATATTTCAGAAGGTCTTCGCGGGTTTTTTTCTTTATCTCTTCTTTATCACAGAAGTAGAGACCAAAAAATTCATTGCCGGCTGTCAGACCGTCACCAATATCCAATTCACTATATGAAAGCTCAGGGCATAAAGCAGGCAGAACTTTCTTCAGTGATGATGACCCCTGCATGGTTTCTGTTCGATAATACTTCCTCCTAAATGGAATAATCAAGTCAACAAGCTTTTCTTTTATGACGGTAAGATCATATTCATATTGGGGAAAATCTCTTATTAAATCGTTGATACATCCCTTTTCAAAAGCTATATTATATACAAATATGGTTTTTGAATTTTCAAGGTCTTTTATCATATTTTCAATTAATCCAATGCGAGGGTCGGTATTAGGACAGGAAGGAGCGAGATACTGATAATGCTTTGGCTCATCGTTTTCCGAATTCATAAAATGGATTGAATACTGAAACGGTATTTTTTGATACGGGCGTGATTCGTCAAACATAGGGATTCCAGGGTTTATTGTTTCAAAATCCAAAAAACCTATAGGATATTTAATTATGCTAACATAATCTCTCACTTCATACTCAGCTATTTCAGGTTCACTGCTTAATATCCGGATTTCTTCTTTTATCTCCTCCGGAAGCAGTTGCCTGCAATAATCTGTAAAATCGCAAGTATATGGCTTTTCGCAGTGCAACCCCATTTCAATTGCCGGCTCCTCTCCCTGAAGTGTTTTTAAAAGTAAAGGGATATTCTCTTTAATTTCATTTTGTAATGTTAAAACCTTTTCTTTTAATCCCGTGAACTTGAATAATTTTTCAACCTCCAACTCACCGCGTCTTACATATTCTCTGTTAAAATGCAAAACCCCTGCATCTTCCAATTCAACTCCACAGCCGGTTACTACGTAATATTGAATAGCAACATCTAAGATATGAGCTTCTTTGGTGCTGTTAGTACTTTTAACTTCATAAAGTTTCCATTTTCCTTTTTCTTTATGCAGGATATCAACGGCAACAAGTGTGTTATCGTAGATAAAAGTAGCTTCATAAATAGTTTCAACACCTTGCTCAATAAATTTTTTTGTTCTTTCAGCTGAAGCGTATCCGGGGTAATCTTCAAGGACAGCCATTTTGCCGTTTGGGCAGTATTGCTGTGCAAACTCTCCAACATCAGTGCCATGCTTAAAAATAGCCATTGTTGCTTCACTGAACTTCTGCTCTTCTTTTTTGTGTTTATATAGCCATAATGACTTTTTGCAGTTCATCCCGCGAACATATCTTGATTTTGAAAGCATATTTTTTGATTTTTTGTTTGTAAATATAATAAATAAGCGTGACAAAGGATGTCGTTATGGTAAAATATTCTATTGATTTGTGGTTTTTATGTAACTTTGTAGTGGTTTGGCAGAGTGGTTTAAAAAATCTATCACAGTTTATACACGCAAGCCGTTAAGCAAGCCAGGAAAATGATTATATCAAATAAGATAGCATGAAAAATAAAAAAGTATTATTATTCCTTGCAAAAGGATTTGAAGAATATGAGGCAAGTGTTTTTACTGACATCATGGGGTGGAGTAGAAATTATGGAAACGAGCCGGTGGATTTGATAACTACAGGGTTTAGATCAGAAATAAAAGGCGCTTGGAATTTTAATGTTCGACCGGAATTAGAATTTGAAAATGTTAATGTTAATGATTATGATGCATTAGCCATGGCGGGAGGGTTTGAAAATGCCGGTTTCTATGAAGATGCCTATGATGAAAGACTTTTAAACCTAATTCGAGAATTTTATGAAGAGGGGAAAATAATTGCTGCAATATGTGTATCTGCTCTGCCGGTTGCTAAATCAGGAGCATTAAAGGGAAGAAAAGCGACTACCTATGATTTGTCTGATGGAGTGAGAAGAAAACAGCTTGCTGATTTTGGGGCGATAGTTCAGGACAAAGATATTGTAATTGATAAAAATATAATTACATCAATAGGCCCTTCAACAGCAGTAGATGTTGCATTTATGCTACTTGAGATGCTGACTGATAAAGAAAATGTCAGCGTTGTTAAGAAATATATGAGATTTATAGGATAATAAAGTCCTTTTATAAATCAATTTACATAATCAGATATTTTCGCAGTGGATAGATAAAACTGCCCTCGGCCTTTTTCATAAACTAATAGGCAGTCGCAGTTTGCTTACTTTCAAGAATATTTGTCACCGATCGATATATTATTAAGTATAAAATTTGTGCTAAAATGTATGTCAAGCAACAAAAAAGCACCTACAAAATATTTTGTAAGTGCTTGATTATCAATGTGGGCGATGACAGATTCGAACTGCCGACCCCCTGCTTGTAAGGCAGGTGCTCTGAACCAGCTGAGCTAATCGCCCTTTCTGTTTTTTTAGGTGTGCAAATATAAGAAAAATTTTGCCTTTAATTTAAAAAACAGTAAAAATCTTTTTATTTCTTCTTTTTACCCGGGTTATTTGCTTTTGCAGCAGCTTTTTTATTTTCTTTACGTATCATCAAATCATAAGCTACCGGAGTTGCATTAAATAATGATGAGTATGTACCTACAAGAATTCCTATCATTAAAGCAAAAGCAAATCCACGTATAACTTCACCGCCTAACAGGAATATTATCAATAGAACCAGGAAGGTTGTTCCTGATGTATTTAACGTTCTTGATAATACGCTGTTTAAAGCTCCGTTTATATTAGTTTTCAGGTCTCTTTTCGGGTACAGTGAAGTATGTTCACGTATCCTGTCAAATATAATAACAGTGTCATTTATAGAATAACCTATAATGGTTAATATTGCTGCAATAAATGCCTGGTCAACTTCAAGGCTGAATGGCACAATATTATATAACAATGAGTAAATAGACAGAACGATAATAGCGTCATGGAATAGAGTAGTTAACCCTCCTACACCAAACTGCCATTTTTTAAATCTAACAGCAATATAAATAAATATAATTATTAAAGCTATTGCAACAGCAATAACAGCAGCTTCTCTAATATCCCTTGCCACTGACGGGCCTACTAACTGAGAGCTTAATCTACCTATTATTTTGTCTTCATCATCGGATGTAAACTCTTCGAAAGTAATTGGTTCATTAAAAAATCCTTTTATCCCTTCAAAAACGGTTCTTTCAACAATTGAATCCGTTTCCGGTTCAGTATTTTCAATGAGGTAGCCGGTTGTTATCTCGACCTGATTTGGAGGTCCGAATGTTTTTACTTCCGGGGCCTCATCCATTTTTTCCATTAAGGAGCTTCGAAGTTCAACAGTATTTACATTATTATCAAAGCGTACGATATATGATCTACCTCCTGAGAAGTCAACTCCAAAACTTAATCCGCGTGTTGCTAATGAACCTGCTCCAACTATAATAACTATTGCAGAAATAACATAAAAGCGTTTTCTTACACCTATAAAGTCAAAATTAACTTTAGTAAGTATATCTTTTGTTATCTTGTTATCAAATCTAATTTTGACATTTTTATCCATCCAGTATGTAAATACCAGTCTTGAAAGGAAAATAGCCGTAAACAGAGAGCAAATGATTCCGATTATTAATGTTGTGGCAAATCCCTGAACCGGACCTGTTCCAAAAATATATAGTACAATTCCGGTTAGTAGTGTTGTAACGTTACCATCAATAATAGCAGAGTAAGCATTTTTGTACCCGTCACTAACTGCCAATTTTTGTCCTTTGCCTGCTCTAAGTTCTTCGAGGATTCTTTCGTAAATAATCACGTTGGCATCAACAGCCATACCGATAGTCAGAACAATACCTGCAATACCGGGAAGCGTTAATGCTGCACCTAAAGATGCCAAAACCCCGAAAATAAAGAACATATTTGTTAGAAGCGCCATATCGGCAACTAATCCGGCACGATTATAATAGAATATCATATAAACAAGTACAAGTGCGAAAGCTATAATGAAAGAGGATAATCCGCTAGAGATTGCTTCACGTCCAAGTGAAGGTCCGACAACAGCTTCTTCAACTATTCTTGCGGGTGCAGGTAAAGAACCTGCTCTAAGTATATTTGCAAGGTCTTGAGCCTCTTGTAATGTAAAGTTTCCTGTTATAGATGAACGTCCTCCTGCAATTTCAGCTTGCACTCTTGGGAAAGAATAGACATATCCGTCAAGTACAATAGCAACTGATCTTCCGATATTGTCGGCTGTAATTCTTCTCCATGTTCTTGCTCCTTCACGGTTCATTGACATTGCTATTTCAGGATTCCCGTATTGGTCATAATCTTGTCTGGCATCTGTTATGACATCTCCATCAAGAGGAGCTGAGCCATCTCTTGTAGTTTCTCGTATAGCCAAAAGTTGCCTCATATTTTCATTACCTGGCATTGGCTGTATATCCCAATATAATCTTAAATCTCTCGGAAGGGCTTGCCTGACTTCGTCTCTTTTTAACAGATAATTTACCCTTGCGGTATCCTGAACAGCGGCAAATCCAACAACAGGGCCTTGTCCGGGGAACAGATTCCCTTGCTCATCAGGAATTATTGCAGGATTAAGAAAAGCAAACAGAGGATTTTCTCTGGCAAAGTCATCAAATCTTTCATCATCTTCTTCACGTGTAATTTCTCCTGATAAAAGGTCAACAAGATCAGCATCAGCTGCAGTATCAACTTCTTCCTCGTCAAGTTCGCCAAAAAGGTCTTCAAGATCGTCTTCAGGTTCATCAACTTCTTCAGCTTCCGTACCTACCGGAAGAACATCAGGCTCTTCTTCCTCAATTTTCTCTTCAATTTCGTCAATATCTATTCCTGCCAGTTGCTCATTAGCATCCATAAAGTATTGATATACTTCACTAAACTCATAAGTTTCCCAAAACTCAAGTCTTGCTGTACCCTGAAGTAATCTCCTTACCCTGTCCGGTTCTTTTATACCGGGTAATTCAATTAATATTCTTCCTGATCTTTGTAATCTTTGGATGTTAGGTTGTGCAACACCAAATCGGTCAATACGAGTACGCAGGATGTTGAAAGATCTGTCAACAGCTTGGCTAACTTCTCTTCTAAGCACTCTTAAAACGTCCTCATTGCTCGAATCGTAGCTAATATGGTCTCTAAGCTGGTCTGTGCTGAAAATAGCTGCCAAACTTGCATTTGGGTCAATTTCTTTAAATGCTTTTCCAAAAAGATCAACGTAATCCTCGCGACTTTCTCTTTGTAGTTCATTAGCCTTTTCGATAGCTTCCAAAAATACGGGGTCTTGATTATTACCTGACAATGCTCTTAGTATAGCTGGAACAGAAACTTCTAAAGTAACATTCATCCCGCCTCGCAGGTCAAGTCCTAAATTTAATTCCCGCTCTTTACATTCTCTGAAGGTATATCTGCGGATACCTAAGTTATATACCTCCTCAGACATCATTGAATCAAGATAATATCTTTCTTTAACTCTTGCTAATGAATCAAAAATTACTGATCCTAAAACTTCATCTCCATCAGATAATTCTAAAGCTCTAGACCATACACGTTCACTTCTGGCATATTCTTTAGCGTCACTTTCAACCTTATTTGCAAAATAAGTAAATGATAACTGATAAAGACATACCACAGCAAATGCTATGGCAAAAAATCTAATTAAACCCTTGCTTTGCATTTTTATACTATTTTATAATATTATTTTTTAAATTAATTTGCAAATATAGAACAACCTTTTTAAATAACAATCAGTATATTGAATTTATTTTGAAATTTTTTTTAAAAAAAACAGTGAAAATTTTGGTTATTTCACGTGATTTTTAAGAAATTCAGCTATAGATCTGTCATTTTTCAAATGAGGAATCTTGTTTTGTCCTCCTAATTTACCGATGGATTTCATATAGTTAACAAATCCGTTTTCTTCAACCTTTCTGATTATTAATGGTTGAAGAATTTTGCCTTTTATCAAATCCTTATAGTAAATATTTTTTTCTTGCATTAAATTATCAAGAGTTTCACTAAATTTTTTGATTGATTCGGGATTTTTTGAAAACTCGATGAACCATTCGTGACAGGGTTTGCCATCGGGGTTGTGTTTTAAAGGAGCAACTGTAAATTCAACAATTTCAGCTCCGGTTTTTTTACATGCTTCATTTATAGAGCTTTCCACTTCTTCAGCTATAACATGTTCTCCAAAAGCTGATGTAAACTGCTGAACTCTTCCTGTAACAATTAATTTATAAGGATTTTTTGAAACAAATTTAACCGTATCACCAATGTTGTAGCCCCATAATCCGGCATTGTTATTTATAATGACAACATAGTTTATGCCGGTTTCTATTTCGCTTAATTTCAGTCTTTTAGCATCTGAATTGCCAAAATTCTTTGCACGGATAAATTCAAAAAATATTCCCATATCAGGAATTAAAATGAGTCCGTCTCGGGGAAAATCATATTGAAAAGCTATAAACCCTTCTGATGCAGGATAAGTTTCAAGGTAATCAATCTCTTTGCCTATAAGTTTTTTTAGTCTTCCTTCATAAGGTTCAAAGTTTACACCTCCATAAACAAAAAGTGAAAGACCGGGGAACACATCTTTAACAGCTTGTTTGCCCATTTTTTTAAGAAGTTCTTCAAAATACATCTCTACCCAGGGGGGGATGCCGCTAATTAATGTCAGATTTTCTTTCTTTGTTTCATCAATAAGTCCTTCAACTTTTTCTTCAAATTTTTCCATACAGTTTGTTTTGTATGAAGGCAACTGATTTCTTCGCAAAAATCCGGGGACATGGTGGTTTACTATCCCTGAAAGACGTCCTGTTAAAATGTTTCCGGTTTTGTCAAGCTCAGGGCTGCCTGAAACAAACATCAATTTGCCGTCAAGGAAACCTGTGTTTTTTGTTTTTAAAACGTAATTAAGTAAAGCAAGACGAGCAGAATTTATGTGATTATGTATTGAATCGGATGTAATTGGTAGGTATTTTGCTCCTGAAGTGGTACCTGAACTTTTTGCAAAGTAAATAGTCTTTTTATTCCATACAACATTTTCTTCGCCTTCAATTATTCTTTCTATGTAGGGCTTAAAATCCTCATAATCTCTTATTGGAACATTATTTTTAAAATCCTCATAAGTCTTTATCTTATCAAAATTATGCTCTTTGCCGAAAGATGTTTTTTTGCCATTTTCGACCAGCATCTCAAATTGCTTTTCTTGAAGAGCAACAGAATTCTTCTCCCAGTTGAGAAAACGTTTTTTATAAAATTTTGCAGTTATTTTGGCACCGGTTTGTAGTAATCCCATAAATAGATTTTATTAATTGGTTTCAAAAAATGAATGAAGAAGTTCTTTATATACATCAATGCCTTCAAGCAATGATTTGACGGGTAATCTTTCATCAATGCTGTGAATAGTTTCTAAAAGTTCAATATTCATGTATGTTGGCAGTATCCCGTAAGCAGGGATTCCTTTAGCTCTGAAATATTTATTATCATTTGACGCAGGAAACAGAATAGGAATAACTTCAGCATTTTCATAAACGGATTTAATAGCATCGCTCATTTTGTAGTAGTATTGGTCAATTTTTGTAGGTGATGCTACTATGCCTTCCTGCATAACATTGATTTCTATATCATCATTGTCTAACCATCTTTTTACCTGATTGATAAAGTCATCTGTTTCAACATCAGGCAGTAATCGGCAGTCAAGAATCGCAGTAACATTAGCGGGGATTTTGTTTGGAACTCCGGCTTCTGAGTTTATTCCTGTTATTGTAATGGTGTTGCTTACTAAAGAGTAGAGAATTTCATCTCTTTTAATTGCAGGTCTGACAACAGGTCTGAAGAGTCTTAAATTTCTTAGTGCCATACCTTGTAAGCCGGATTCGAGTTTGCCGAGTTCGTTGAACATTAATTCAGTTGTTTCAGTGAACCTGACTTCTCTGTTGTCGTTTTCCCACATTAGTTTACTCAAAGCATCAATCATGTTTTTTATTGAGTATTCCGGAGGAGGTACGGAACCGTGTCCTGATGTCTCCATAGTTAAACTAAGTTCAAGCCAAATGGTTCTCTTGGTTGTTATGGAAATACCAAACAGTTTTCTTTCATCGTCATTTGATAATACTCCCGGCAATCCTGTTCCTCCTTCATTGTAAACAACCAAAGGATTTAATCTGTCAAAAAATCTATCTGTAACTACCTTTGCACCTGTATAACCACCAGTCTCTTCACCTGAAACCGCAAGGAGAGTTACATTATATGGCAGGTCTTCGGTTTTTGACAGCTCAATAAATTCTTTCATAGCCATAAGTTGCATAATCGCCATACCTTTCATATCTATAGCACCTCTGCCCCATATATATCCGTCATCTATTATCCCGGAAAAAGGAGGGTGAGTCCACTCTTCAGGCTTCTCAGCAGGAACAACATCTATATGATTTAAAAAAATTATATTTGGCTTACCTTGATCCAAAGGGTATAATGATGCTGCAAATTTAAAAGTATCAACATCTTCAGTAAAAACCTCAACATGCAAGCCCATAGATTCGCAAACTTCGGATAAAAAAATCCCGGCATCTCTCTCGTTGCCCGTAATTGATTCTATACTTAAATATTGACTTAAAAGTTTTGCCGATTTTGGAATATCTTTATTTTCAACGGCTAAACTGTTAAAATTTAAAGATAGAAGAAATATTAAAGTAAAAAAAAGTTTGCAAATATGTGAAAAACAATTAGTTATTAGCATGATATATTTCGGATTTTAATTAATTTTAATAATGTAAGAGTAAAACGTTTTGTTTTACAATTTATTTAGCCACTTAGCAAATCCACTATTGGGATTATGTAAAAATCACGAAATTAATAAAATTATAATGGTTTTTTACACTATTGTCCGACAAAAATACAAAAAAATATTTTAAAAAACTCAACAAGCTGAATGTCAGCATATTATATTTCAAGAATTTGCTATTTTAAAAAGTAAGCCCCCTTAGAATAAAGCAAGT
>PWLF01000143.1 GCA_003559475.1 Bacteroidales bacterium | reverse complement strand
CGGTAAAAGCCAGTCTTTCCCGGCGCTCACTGGTAACCGTTAAACCATATGCAATAAGGTCGCCTTCACCCTGCTCGAGCATCTCTATCATTTCTTCAAAATCCCTGGCGAGTTTAATATCCACAGACATGTCCAAATGCTCTCCCAGCATTTGCAGCAGTTCATATTCATAGCCCATGGGTTGGCCATGGTAAATAAAATAAGAGATCGGACTGTAGCTGGTAATGGCTGTTATTTTTCCCCTCTCCCTGATCTCCGGGAAATCATCCTTTTTATCTCTCTTTTCATTAACCTGCTCGCAGCCTGAAAAAAAGAAAAGAAAAAACAGGATGGATAAAATTGAAACGCGGATAATGAGTTTTTTCATGACCGATGGATTTGGTTTTTATAAGAACCAAATCTATGAATAATCAGATGGATTTGCAAGTCCTGATTAAGTTTGTGAGTCGGGCTTTCAGATTGTCTTATAAGGAAATAATTTTCCGTATTCCTTAAACTTTTTAAAAACAAACTCTCCTTTCTAATTCCTGAAACTTATAATTAACCCTTTAAGGATTTATTCATAATAATACAAAGACCTGTTTAGCGAACTTAAACGATTGATATATTTTTGCTGAACTTCACCTAAATTTTCATTATTGAGATTACTTACTCTTGGTAAAATATCACGAATTGTATCCCTTTCTCTGTAAGTTTCATAAATTGAATTAATCCCATTAACATTTCCGTCAACATACTGCTCCATAGTTTTTCCCTTGACATCAACACCAATAGAAAGAATCACTAACTCATCATTTTTAAGAGTATAAAACAGATACATGGTAGTATCTGTTTTTTCAGCATTATGGTAAATGGGTACATGCGATAATCCCTTGGTAATAAAACCTGACCTGTTTTTATCTTTATTAAACTTTTCATGATGATTATTAAAAATCTGGATGCCAATAAAAACCGGTTCTTCCTCAATAAAATCATCTTTGTCGGGTACAACAGTTTCAACTTCTATCAGGTCGTTATTTAAATCCGGAACTTCTTTAGAAACAGGTTTAAACAAAATATAAAATACTGTCAAGAAAACAATCACTAAAGTAATTGTAATGATAAGAATATTTTTATTTCTCATATTAGTTTAATTTAATCCTGAATGCAATTATATTATCTCAATCAATGCTGTATTATTTACAAAAAATGTGCTTCAAAACATATTACTCCGTACAATATACAACATTATTCACCAATATTAAAAAGCGTTTCGCCATGTTTCAAATAATCTAAATACACCCCCATGGCTTTCCCTACAACAACTTCAGGGTGATAATGGTCGAATAATTCTTGAAGGATTCCATTATCATAAAATATCAAAAACTTTTATCAAATCCGAAAAAATCATAGTTCTTCTGATACTTTAGGCTTCCCTTTTTTAGTACATTATAAAAGTAGACTTTTTCATTTATTTTAATAGTATTTTAAAAAGGTTATCCTTTGTTTTTCCACTTCTAATGTGCGTAGTGTAGCGAAGGCTTAGCCGAAGCGTAACGGAGCACATTAGAAGTGGTATGGTTTCTCTTCCTGTATGCCACAGGCGATATATTTCCCAGTGATTCATGAGGCCTGTGATGATTATAATCCTTTACCCAATCTGCGATAACATCCCTTACCTGGTCAATATCATTAAACCAAAATCAAAAAAAAGTGGCCTAACTTTTTGTCCGGAATTTTGTTGCAAGATCAGATGATTATTTTTTGTGTTGCAAAAACTGCACGCTTGACTATCTAAGGTTCCGGTCTCAATGCCTTGTTTTAAATGTTCATCTTCATGGTCTATGATGTACTGATAATTATGAATCAGCGGTTGATCTTTGCCACAAGACTTGCAATTAATTTCCACCTTTTTTTGGGGGCAATAAAATTAACCTTACAATTAGGGCATTTGATTAGAATGAGAGGTCCAAACTCTTCCGGAGGAAAATCGAGGTCAATTCCGGTAATTTCACCTGGCAAAGGCCGGTTTTCCGCATTTACATCAAAATCATATTGACAAACCGCATATATTACCTTGATTTTACTTTGATAGTCCCTATACCCAGGTGGCATAAACCTCCTGTGATCTTCTTTGTCCATAGCATATAATTTTATAGTGGTCTTAAAAGTTTCGCCGAATGTATCAAAGTTTAAAATCTCATTAATCTTGAGTCTCCAGCCCCATATTGCATACCCCTAAACTCATTGTAGTGCAACTGTATTTCATACGGATAGCTTCTGTCTGACATACCGTCGCCTGCTATTCGTTTATAAATATTCAGTTTCCCACTGATGCCTTTATGATCAAAAAATGAAATTGATTGTTCATGCTTTTTATTGTCAAATGGGGTTGAAATTGCAAATACTTTTTTGCCACCAAATCCGGGAGCATCGATAATAATGTATGAATCAGTTAAATATACAGACCAAAATGGTTCTGTACCAATCCCATGAAATGCAACACTTCTACTTCTATTTTTTATTTGTGTTAAAAATTCTTTTGGATCCGGGTTCAATACTAATTCATGTGAATGAGATTCTCCTATT
>PWLF01000237.1 GCA_003559475.1 Bacteroidales bacterium | reverse complement strand
TAAATTGCACATTGGGTAGTTCAATTCCATCAGTATCGCAATCAGTATAAAAAACAAAATCAATGGATTTATTTCTTTTGAGGGTTTCAAAAAATAGAGGTGCCCAATCGGGGAATTTGCCGAAGTAAGGAATCAAAAGCACAATCTTATACATAAAAATATTCCTTTTTTAATATGAGCTAAACATAAGGTTATTACCTCAGTTTACGCATAAGTATCAGTTTAAAAGCTGTATAATTAAATTTTCTTTTCTTATACTCAGTTTAAACTCATAATTTATTAATGCTGAAAACACTTGTTTTGCGCAGCCTGCTCTCATCCAGTCATGTAGCTCTATGATAATATACTTTGTAATACCCAGCCATTCTTCAAAGTTTCTTGAAAATAGTTCCACTTCAGAGCCCTCTATATCAATTTTTAAAATATCAATTTGAGAAATATTATGATCATCCATTATCTGCCTGATAGTAATAGCGTCAATGGTAGTTTCAGTTTTTAGTTCTGACTCTTTTACAAAAAAAGCCCAGTTACCAAGATCACTCTTTATAATCTCCAGATTTGCCGGTCTATTCCAAATCCCTTTGTTATAACTGAAAAAATTATTGTAATTCTCTGTATTTTCTCTTAGCATTCTATAATTCTCATATTCCGGTTCCACGGCAATTACCTTGGCATCAGGATATTTATTAAGAAAAAATATACTTGCCATACCATTATTTGCACCCAGATCAATGATAATTTTTGGATCTGTCATAAAAGGTAAATCATACTCTGAATAAAATAAAACCTGGTAAAAGGTTTTAATATCAGAAGTTTGGTTTCTCAAAAAGATTGAATGCTTAAATTCAGAGAGTTTAATTGCAATAAAGCTTTTTTTTGATTTAAAAGCTAATTGGAAATACATTAAAATACCATGAAAACCAAAGCGTAAATAATGATTTCGGATGTAATTAAATCGAAATAGTCTATTAATCATAACTTTAAGAACAATCACCGATACTTAATGAGTCATTTCTGAGAACTTTTACTTTATTTTGAATGGATGGATAATCTTTGGCCCTTTCGATCAATCTGTCAAAGATTTCATCCTTAATGAATGAATTCTCTCTGATATTCTTCAATCTTGGCAACTTCGTAATAAAATATCGCAACCTATAAACCAATCCATGTAAAAGCCTGATTGACCTGCTATAAGTATATAGTTTAAAATAAAAAGCTAATCTACGGGTATGACCAAAACTTTCAATTTCAGGTATTTCTTTTCTAATGGCTACTAATAGTGATTTATTATCTAAATACTCCAACCGGTTAATTAAGTCCAATACAAAAAAATAACTGTAAACACTAAAATCTTCGGCTTTTAATTTTGATTTAACATATAAAAGGGTATTAATCCGGCTTTTAATTTTCTCGATACTATTTTTATTACTTATCTTTTCGAAGCCCTTTTCAACTCGAATAAATAAATCCGGAATTTCATCACCCCACTTTACAATAGCTCCATTATATAATGCAATCAAATGAAGCACTGAATCCTGGCTTGATTGAGAATATTCATGCCATCCTCCTGTTTTTTTAAAAAATGATTTATTCCATAACGCACAAGTTGTTTGCCAGGCAGCCTGATAATTAATATGATAGTCAAGTAAGTTTCTTACGCCAAAGATGGCCCTCTCCTTTCTTAAATAGATATTTGAATTATCAAATTCAAGCCCATTAAAAATAAGCATATCAAAATCTCCGGATCCACACACATATTTTAATCTGTTTACAATGGCCCATGGAGCTAATAAATCATCACTATCAAGAAAAATTAAGTATTTACCAGTCGAATTTTCCATTCCAATATTCCTGCATACCGGCGCCCCCTTCGGCTCCCTATCTCTCTTGAAAATCCTTATTCTTTCATCTTTAACAGCATAACTTTCCAGCACTTCCCAGGTATTATCCTTTGAGCCATCATCCACCACAATCAACTCCCAGTTGGGGTTGGTTTGCGCCAGCACTGAATCGATGGCCTCCGCTACGAGGGTGGGGCGGTTGTAGACGGGGATGATGATAGAGATTAGGTCCGTTTTCATCTTTTAAATAATTTTTCAACTTCGCTCCACATTTCTATACTACGAGCCTTTTGAGTATTTGCAAGTAATTCCAGTTTAGAAGAAGTGCTTGTTAACCATTCGATTGAACCCAAAAATGAAATTATTTTTTCAATACTTTGAGATTTCCTTACCACATCCAAAAGGCAGTCACTCTGTTTGTAATCATCTAACAGTTCCTGATATTTATGGCTCCAGGATGTACAAAAAGCAGGCACACTTTGTGAAAATGCACTTACAAGCCCATGAAAACGTGAAGTAATAACAAGTTTGCTTTTCCCTATCAACCATTTAACTTGATCGGCATTTAGACCAGAAACATAATCAAAAGAATCATTTGAGTTTTTTATTATTTCTTTAATCATATCTTCATCTTGTTTTCCTTCATGATTTAAGAAAAACACATGTTCTCCTATATCCTTTAGTTTTTTTGTAAGATTAACTAAAAATGGGATATATTCATCTGCAACTTTTTTTTCAGTATGTGTTAACATTTTGCTATTTGGAATAACACAAATCTTCCCATGAAATTTATTAAAAATTGCCTTTTCATTATTGTTCAGTTTTGGCACATAAATATTAGTAAAATCAGGAAATAGACGTATTCTTTTATCATCTCCAAGAACTGTTCTTAGATTTTCAAAAGATTTTTCATCTCTTGCAATTAACAGTCTAATGAATGGTGATATTCCCTTAATAAATAATCTGGCACTTTCTTCATTAAACGGTCCAAATGCTTGCGGAAGGAAAACTATTGTACCTCCTTTTTTGTAAATCTTTTCATAAAAATCAATCCAGCTGTTAATAAAATCATCTGAATATCTCTCTGCCCATTGATCACCAAATCTAAATCCACCTGCATCAAATACATGAGTTATATGACTCGAAGTTACAAATCGAAAAAACTTTTTGGAAATTATAGAAGGGATAAAATTAACAGGTACAAAATTTTGCCTTTTTTGATTTGTTAGTTCAAAAAAACTATTTGTGTTATTTACGGGAACATTACCTCTACATACAAAATCACTATCCGGAATAATTTCCTTAAGTTTTTCCTTAGATGCATAAAGCATAAGCTCAGCTCCTTTGTTGATAAAACCGGCGTTTTCGATTAGGATGTTATTTACCTTAACCATTTAATACCTTTTTAATCAGTTTTTTATAGTGTTGCCAAGCAAGATAAAGCTTGTTTTCAATTCTATATTTTAAACTGGGCATATCTAACTTGCCCGTTTTGTTTTTCATTTTTTTCAGGAAAAAATGTAAATCATCTATTAATTTGGCTTTTTTAAATAACTTATGGGATAATAAAGATGCCTTTTCCCTCCTAATATACAATCGCTTCCTTTCAGGTTCAATTTTCGAGATTGGAAAGTACCGTTTTTTAGGAGTCCACTGTCTTTGGGCTTTTTTTCTTTCTAACCTTACCAACAAACCTTCTCTCCTATTTCTTAAACCTCCGGCTTGTGATAAAACTATTTCATCAACTGAAATTGGAATCAAATTTAGTCTGCCCTGTTTTACTGCTTCAATTGTTAAATCGAAAATTCTTTGATTGCGAATTACAAGTACATTATTACCACCCGAATCATTTATATATTCATTCAGCCAGGCATCTCCAACTGAGACATCAGCTGTTTCACCAAATACGTCATCACAATAATCACAGGCTTTATATTTAAAAAGTCCATGGCCCCAATTGCCACCATAGAGTGTTTTTGATGATACTACCTGGGTTTTATTGCCTTGTTTGTCAATTGCATAAACACCCTTCTGAATCGCAGCAAGATTCTTTATTTTATCCCTGAATTCAAATATTCTCAAGTTTTCAGGTTTAACACCCATCTGCCATGCCATTAATTCTGCAAATGCTTTGGATTTTAAATGCCCACATACAATACCAATAATATGTTTTATTCTGGAACCTATAATTTCATCATTTAATGCAATATTCCTTAATACCTTGGCAAAACAAGGCAATGCAGTAATAACATACCGCCCTTTATTATTTAAGACAAAATCAAGAACTCCATTAAGAGTTACAGGATAATATGCTGAACGGGAGCCTGATAATACATCATCACCCTTTTTAAAAATCTCATAATCAAATAATTTTTCAATTTCAGATCCTTGTTTTATTTGCACAACATAGTCAACTTCATCCTTTTGAAGCAATTCATTGAGTATCCATTTCCCATAACCTCCTGAACTTCCTTTTGACCTGAATGGTTCTTCTTGCACGTACCCTACAAAATTTTCAATATACCTACCAATGTTTATATCCTTATTTTCAACATCTTTAAAAATAATGTTAGAAATCTGATCTTCATTCATGGTTTTATCAGAGAAAGGGCAGTATTTATCTGCCAGGTCTGTTTCTTTAGTTAATTCATTATTTTTAAAGCTTGCTTTATACATTCCAAATAAATCGAAACCTATAGAGAAATTATTACTGGCATAAGCACATCCACCACAGCCAATACAATAATCATTATTAATAACTTCATAAATTGAGTTATTCATATTATTAGAGTTTTCAGTTTAAAGAAATTGCCAATCAGCATCAATTAAAAATTTACCCTGATTATGTCCAGGCATTCTCCCGGAATTAAAAAAGTCTCCTTCTTCCACAATAAAGAAAAATGCATCCAGAACCCTGTGATATGGCTTTCCTCGATAATGTAAGGACAAATTAATTGAATACCTTCCGGGAATAAGAGGCAATCTTGGTATTGAACACATGATATTACCTTCTGCCCTAAGCTTAATAACACTACCAGTAGTAAAAGATGCTGCAAGATGTGAAATTTTAGTACCAAAAGCATCATAAAGCCCAACATGCAAATCCGCATATGCAGTTGGATCATTATTCTTATATTTGATATGAATATTCATCTCATCTCCGCAAATGATGCTATTATCATTTTTTCCAAAAATTTTACCTTCAGTAATAAATGCTGTATAGTTGGCAAAATCAGAATCTTTAAGTGAAAAATTATTATGGAGACCAAGAGATTCCTGTTCTTCTAAGTACTTTTGTATAGCTGTATCGGATGAAAAAATCTCTGATGCAAATCCATTTTTCATAATAACACCCTTCTCACAAAGATTTTTTACTGCTGCCATATTATGACTTACAAATAAAACTGTACGACCCTGGTTCCGGCTCACATCCTGCATTTTTCCAATCGCTTTTTTCTGGAATTCAACATCGCCAACGGCCAGCACTTCATCTACCACAAGTATTTCCGGTTCCAGATGCGCAGCCACTGCAAATGCCAGCCTTACACGCATGCCTGAAGAATATCTTTTTACGGGTGTATCCACATATTTTTCCACACCACTAAATGCAATGATTTCATCCAATTTACTGTGGATTTCATTTTTTTTCATGCCCAGGATAGCACCATTTAGAAAAATATTCTCTCTACCCGTAAGCTCAGGATGAAAACCGGTTCCCACTTCCAGAAGGCTGGCAATTCGTCCGTTAATTCTTATCTCGCCTTTGGTCAAACTGGTAACCCGCGATAAGATCTTCAGAAGGGTTGATTTTCCCGCACCGTTTTTCCCAATGATACCCAGTGCCGTACCATGGGGTACATTAAAACTTACATCTTTCAATGCCCAGATATAACCACTTTCACCTTTACTATCCTGGATATTGGCTTCGGCAATTCTTTCGTAGGGGTCATCAAGTCCGCGCACCCTGTGCCACCAGCGGTTAAGATCGTGACTTAGGGTTCCGGTGGAGATCACTCCCAACTTATAAAGTTTGGAGACATTTTTTATTTCTAGGGCAAATTCCGACATTATACTATATCCATAAATGATTTTTCGGTACGGTTAAAAACCAGTAAACCTAAAACAAAAATAATCAGAATACTTGCAAAGGAATATAAGAGATGTACGTAATGAAAGGTACCGGACCCCAGAAATGCAAACCTGAAGGTCTCAATAATGGAAGTCATTGGGTTTAAAACCAGTATCCATTGCCTTTCCGGTGAAACTATGGATAAAGGATAAACTACCGGTGTTGCATACATAAAAAGCTGAATACCAAACTGGATGAGAAACACAAGATCACGATATTTTACCGTTAATGCAGAGATGAGCATACCCAAGGCAAGACTAAACATTGCCATCATTAGAATCAGAACAGGTAGGAAGACAACGGCCCAGTTAGGTTGTATTTCATGTCCTGAAAAATAAAAATAAAAAAACACTCCCAGAAATAGCAGAAACTGAATCCCAAAGCGAAATAGATTGGTAATTATAATGGAGAGTGGCATAATTACCCTGGGGAAGTAAACTTTACCAAAAATATCTTTGTTTTTTCTGAAAATATCTGATGTTTCATTCCAGCAACCGGAAAAGTAATTCCATGCCGTTACACCAGCCAGGTAAAACAAAACATCGGGCAACCCATCAGTACTGATCTGTGCAACCCGCCCGAAAATAATTGTAAATATAATGGTGGTGAGTACAGGCTGGATAAAAAACCAAAGTGGTCCCAATATAGTCTGTTTGTATAAAGCTACAAAATCTCTTCGCACAAAGAGAAACAGTAGGTCTTTATATTCCAGAACCTCCTTTAACGGGAAAGAAAAAAAACCTCGTTGAGGACTGATAACTCGAACGGGTAGATTTTCTTTTTGCATTTTATAGGTTTGATAAAGGTTTAGCAAAGATAGAATTTTCGATTTAATCTCTGATAGTTGTTTTATAACACGAACTGAATTGCGCAAAACGCTTAATTTAGCCAATAGTTTTTTATTACTTTTACATTGTAAAAGATAAGGTTTTATGAGATTTTTTTTGAACTTACGACTTTTTTCCTTAGTCCTTGCCAGTACATTAGCTCTTTCCAAAAGTTTTTCAAATACTCCATCTTTGGTTTGGCCAAAAAATGATATGGTTATTTACAAAGATAATTTTGTTTTTCAATGGAATAAATTTGACTTTTCCGATAATGAAACATATACTTTTCAGGTTGCAACAGACAGTGATTTTGAAGAAATTATAATTAATCTGAGTACAAACAATAATGAATCAGAATTGACTTTTGCTGAGCTTGATTTTGGGTTTTACTTTTGGAGAGTATTAGCTTATTCGAATGACAATCAGGACACTATAGCTTCAGCAATTAATACTTTCAGGTATTTCAAACCCGAAAGCATCGATAATCTCAAACTTTGGCTGGCAGGTGATTCATTGGTCTCAACTCAGAATGGAAAAGTTTCAAAATGGTCAGACATTAGCGGAAATGACAATCATGCCTTTCAAAATTTAACTGACCTTCAACCAATATATACCAATAGCACTTTACTTAACAACATGCCATCTTTGTTTTTTAACGGCAATTACCTTGACATAAGTATAAATCAAACTTATTCTCAACCAAACTCCGTTTTTGTTTTGTGGAATGTCTTGAGTCTGCCTAATAGCAGGGGCATACCATTTGGTGGCACTAGCGTTAATTCCAATAATATCTATTACAGAGGGGACAATACAAGTACTGTTCTTTTCTCTGGTGGTAGTCCTATGGGTTATAATAATCCTGCACCCTTTCCCTATTTAATTACTACCGGTGTATTTAATCAGTCTGCTTCTCATATTTATGAAAATGGTGTTCTTAAGGCTTCTGGAACTGTTGGTTCATCAAATATTCAAAATACAATAAGAATTGGATCAAGCTATATTAGTAATTCCCAGCTTCATGGTAATATTGCTGAGGTGTTATTTTACAACTCATTATTATCAGATTTTGAAAGAACAAACATAGTTAATTATTTAAAATCAAAATATGCACCACCTGTAAATTTGGGTTTTGATTTGCACTTTAAAGAATCATTTTGCCCGGTAACTATTGATGCAGGTTCTAATTATACAAGCTATCTATGGTCAAATGGTGAAACTAGTAATTCAATAGTTGTATCTAAAAGTGGTACTTACTCTGTAACGGTCACAGATGTTTTTGGAATTTCATCCACCGATAGTATAGTGGTAGAATTTCCTAATTATGCTCTAAATCACTCAGACACTTTGATTTGTTCAGGGCAGGATTTAATTATTTTTCCTATTCTTAATAATACTGAAAGTTTTTCTTATGAATGGAATACAGGATCTAATAGTTTTGATTTGTTAATCAGCGAAGAAGGCAGTTATTGGTTAAAGATAACTGATACAGAAGGTTGCTTTGTATATACAGACACACTTGTTTTAAATGTTGACACATCATTGGATACTCTTAGTTTAGGTGGCGATCAACTTTTATGCTCAGGTAATGAACTTGGTTTAATAAATGAACCTTCAGATAATCAATCGTTTGAATATCTTTGGAACACAGGTGAAACAACACCAAATATCATTATTAATACTACCGGTAATTATAGCATTACTATTACAAATGATATTGGATGTCAGTTTTCAGATGAAATCTTTGTTGAAATAATTGGTATGGCTCCCGAAGTTCTATTTCATGTTGAAACTGATAATTGTTTAGGTGATACATTAAACTTCTCAGATTTATCATCAACTACAGGAGATGATGAAATAATATCATGGTCATGGGATTTTGGTGATGGCAACACAAGCATTGTGCAGAGTCCCAATCATTTCTATTCAGCTACAGGTATTTACAATGTAACTTTAATTGCACATGCAGAATCAGGTTGCTTTAATATTCATGAAAAACTGCTAACGATTAAACCAACTTCAATATCTGATTTTGCAATACCTCTCGCTTGTATCAATTATCCAGTATTATTTTTAGATCAAAGTACAAGCCAGGAAAATAATAATATCGTATCATGGCTTTGGGAGTTTGGGGATAATAATACTAGTGAACTGCAAAATCCAGTTCATACATTCGACTCACCAGGAATTTGGTCAATCTCACTTACTACTATATCTGCCAACAGTTGCTCCAACACAATAAAAAAAGAAATTGAAATATTTGAATCATATCCACAACCTGATGATTTCTCATTAGTTTACCCTAAAAAAAATCAATTAGTTTTTTCAGACTCAATTGAGTTTTCATGGAATTTCCCAAGTAATGCATATGGTTTTATACTGGAAATAGCATCAGATAACTCATTTGTTGAAATTTTGGAGTCTTACACTACAAATACGCAAAGTATTGATGTTAAATTGCCCAGTTTAAATGAGTTATTCTGGAGAGTTAAATCATATAACGTTTGCAGAGATAGTGTTTTTAGTTTAAATTCCTCTTTTAAAATATTTAATCCTATTAGCTTTTTCAATCAATCTGCAGCATGGTTCATTGCCGACTCTGTATTAGTTGATCAAAATAATGGAATAGAGTTATGGTATGATCAATCAAACAATAATTTTACTGCAACTCAACAAAACCTTGCAAACAGGCCCCAGTTGATGCACAATGAATTAGCAAATCATCCTGTAGTTCGTTTTAATGGTTCAACAACCTTTTTATTAAGTGAATTTAACCAAACTTTTAGTCAACCTAACACGGTATTTATAGTTTGGAATATCCGCCAAAATACAGGTAATACTCAAGCTTTATTTGAAGGTCTTGGTGCTCAAAACAGGTTTGGCGTAAACTGGACTGGTAATAATCTTACTGCACGAGGTGGGTCTTCTATTCAATATCCTAAAGAAATCCCATTCGATCCAATAATAACAACAATTGAATTTAACATATCTAATTCGAATTTATACGAAAATGGTTTTTTAAAATCTACGGGTAACATAGGAAATCATTCTACTATTGGCTTATACCTTGGGAAATTTCACACCAATGAATTTTACTTTAATGGTGATATTGCAGAATTCATATTTTTTGACAAATCATTATCAATTAGTGAAAGATTAATTTTTGAGAATTATTTAAGATATAAGTATTTCCCAGATCAATTTATCGAACCCGTCAACCTCTCCTTCGACCGCAACATCACCTACGGCTTCTGCCCCGTCACCCTCGATGCCGGTGAGCGCTTTGAAGCTTACCTGTGGAATACGGGCGAGATCACACAAACCATTGAAGTGCAGGAGCCGGGTACATATAGTGTAACGGTAACTGATATTTTTGGTTCTCAAAGCACTGATAGTGTGGAGGTGAGGTTTCCGGCGTATGGGTTGAATGTGGGGGAGGTTACGGTGTGTTTGGGAGAGGAAGTGGAGCTTCGTTGGAATGACACCGCAGAGACGCGGAGTTCGCGGAGTTCGCGGGAGGCAATAACATCCCCCCGGC
>PWLF01000202.1 GCA_003559475.1 Bacteroidales bacterium | reverse complement strand
TAAAAAACCCTGTAGATTCATATAACTTAGTTATTCAATGTGGTGGATGTATGGTTACAAAAAAACAAATCTCATCAAGATTAAAACCATTTATAGACGAAGGAGTCCCTGTTACTAATTATGGTATGGTCATATCTTATGTTAATGGTATTTTTGATAGGGTTATAAAGCCATTTTTAACACAAAAAACAAAATGATAAAAAGTGTTTTGAACAATAACAGCTTTTCAAAGCAAGATATAAAAGAACTGCTTCTTTCTGATAAAAGTGATACAGCGTTGTTGTTTGAAAAATCATTTAATCAAAAAAAAACACATAAAGGAAATAAAGTATATTTACGAGGACTAATCGAGTTGTCAAATATTTGCTCTAAAAACTGTTATTATTGCGGAATAAGAAGGGATAATAAAAGAGTAAGCAGATATACGATAAGTGATAAAGAAGTTATAGAGGCAGCTCGCTTTGCTTATAACTATAACTTTGGCTCTGTGGTAATACAGTCAGGAGAAGTTCAAAATGAACAAAATTCCAAAAAAATCGAAAATTTAATAAAAGAAATAAAAAAGCTTTCAGATGGCAAGCTTGGCATAACGCTTTCATGTGGAGAACAGTCAGAGGATACTTGCAAAAGATGGTTTGATGCCGGGGCTCATCGTTATTTGTTGCGTATAGAAACTTCAAATCATTCTCTTTATAAAAAATTACACCCAAATGATGATATGCATAGCTGGGAAAAAAGAGTTAAGAGTATCGAAAGCTTAAAAAAAGTTGGATATTTAACAGGGACAGGTGTAATGATAGGGCTTCCTTATCAAACTATAGATGATTTAGCAGATGATTTACTGTTTATGAAAAAAAAAGACATAGATATGTGTGGTATGGGTCCTTATGTTGAGCATTTTGATACCCCTTTGTTTAATGAGAAGAATAGTCTTTTGCCTGTTAATAGAAGATTTGAACTATCATTAAAAATGATAGCCATACTAAGATTAATAAAGAAAGATATAAACATTGCATCTACAACTGCTCTTGAAACAATTAGAGAAACCGGAAGAATTGACGCAATAAGTGTAGGAGCAAATATAATTATGCCCAATATAACCCCTGTCTCTTATCAAAAAAAATATAGGTTATATGAGAATAAACCTTTGGTAAATAAAGGTATTGAAAAGTTATTATTAAAATTTGATAAACAATTAAACCCATTAGGTGAAGAGATTGCTTACGGAGAGTGGGGTGATGTGCGATAATTAAGTAATAACAACAAGTTTGTTTTTTATTGCATAAGCCATTAAACTTAAAGAGTTTTTTGTATTTGTTTTTGTCAAAAGATTAGTCTTATGACCAAGAACAGTCCGCTCACTAATAAACAGAGCATCGGCTATTTCCTTATTACTTAATCCTTCACACAAAAGCTGCAGAATTTCTTTTTCTCTTCGAGTTAAATCAAGATTTAAGTTGTTTTTTTCTTCTTTTTTACTAGTCAATTGTTTAGTGAAAAAATCAAATAACTCTTCAGAATAATAATTGCCCCCGCTATGTACAGTCTTTATAGCTTTATCAAGAGTTTCCTTATTTATGTTTTTCATAAGAAATCCTTTTGCTCCGGCGTCTAACATGCTTTGAATATATTCGTCATCGCCAAACATGGTTAAAGCTATTATATTAAGTTTTGGTTTGATTTTGATGGCAATTTTTGTTGTTTCAACTCCATTTAATTCAGGCATTTCTATATCCATTAAAGCAATATCCACCTTGTTTTTTTCGAGCCAGTCGATAAATGCTTTTCCGTTTGTAGCTTCTCCAACAATATCAACATATTTAAGTTTTTCGAGAACCATCTTTAATCCGTTCCTGAAAATTTCATGATCATCAACAATAAATATTTTAATTTTTTCTGCCATAAATAACTTATATGTTTAATTCAATAGTAATTGTAAAACCTTTGTTATAAGCACTGCTGAAACTATATTTTCCCTTGATCGACTTTACCCTACTGATTATATTTTTCAAACCCATACCTTTTGTTTCGGAATTTATTATTTCATTAACGTCAAAGCCAACTCCATCATCTTTAAAGTATAATGATAATCTGTCTTTGTATTTTACTAATAGAATATATACGTTTTTTGCTTGTGCATGCTTGATAGTATTATTAATAAGCTCACTGATTATTCTAAAAAAAATAAGTTCCAAATTGCTTTCAAGCCGATCTGAAATATTTTCTGTTTCAAAGTTAATATTTAATTTATTAGTTTTATTTACTTTGTCACAAAAAGCTTTAACAGCTTTAATTAATCCATAAGAATGAATAACTGTAGGCATAAGATTGTTTGAAATGGTTCTTGTTGCATTAACAGCTTCATCAATTAGTTCATTACTGTATTTTATTAAATCTTTTCTTTCTTCCTCAGGCATATTTAAACTTCCAAGCTCATTAATGTATAGCTTTATTGCAGATAGTAGCGGTCCAAGTCCGTCGTGCATTTCGGCTGCAAATCTTTGCCTCTCTCTTTCTTCTCCGCGTATGACAGCACTTAGTATTTTTCGCTCTGACTCAACCCTTTCGCTAAT
>PWLF01000163.1 GCA_003559475.1 Bacteroidales bacterium | reverse complement strand
TTGTAGTTATGGTTTCATTTTGTATATAAAGGTCATTAAAATCATTTATTTTTCCATTTCCATATACTGTATATCTGCCCGGAAAAGTAACACAATCATTACTTGGAGGTAAGATATTGGTGTTAACACCGTTAATATATCCGGGGTATAAATTTATTGCACTGTTTGAATCTACCAAAGCAACCTGAGCTCCATCTTCTAAACAAAAATAAGCATCACTCAAAATCTCTATTTCACTTGAACCGCTTAATTCAACATATGAATCAGATGAAAATAGAATAGTAGCATTTTCTTCTGCAATAATACTGCTATTATCAGCTAAAACCAATGAGCCCCAGAGAATCTCCAAAGAACTCTCATCTTCTAAGACAATAGATGAATTATTTTCTAATTTAAGCGTACCTGTAACAAGTATTCTACCACCGTTCTCAACAATTATTTCATTGCCTTCTTTTAAAACTAAATCGCCATCTAAGATTAACAATTGACTACCCGATTCAACAGTTATCTTAGCTTGGGGTACAAGTAACAGAGAACATTTAATGACTAATGATGAATTGTTAGAAATTTCCAAGTCATTATAAAATCTCATTCTGAAATCCCAATCCTGATTTTCATCAATAACCCATGGTACCGGAGAGTACGAATCATCTTTGACGTATTTTTGCGTTGTATATAAAGACAAAGCCCGATGCATTTTACCCATTTGTAAAGGAGTTATATGATATTTTAAATGATTTCCGCCTCCCATAATATTGTTTGTGCAAAGAGTGTTTGGGTCTTCAGGGTCACAAGAAAATCCTCCTTCATGATAACAAAAATCACAAGGGACTATAGGATCACCACAATCTGGATGAATCCATTCATTTAATAAATCTTCCATATAGTCATTATGTGATTCTCGGCATTCTTCAGTGGTTCCAGAACCACTATAGGTATGATATAAATGCAAATTATGTCCTAATTCATGTGCAAGAGTAGTTGACAAACCCCATGCACTATTTTTTTGTCCATGCTTGAAATATGCTAACACTTAAATGTTTTGACCATTGAGATCTACTAGGGGTGTTAGCTACACCAGCAACATTCTCAGCTTCATGTTCAGTAAAGTTAACATTAATAGCATTTTTTATATTTTGATGACCTTCATCTAATACATAATTATTTGTCCATAGTCGGTTTCCACTTGTATTGAAATAACTGTCCTGAAAAAAATTAATTCCAAGAACTTCAAATTGAATAAGAGAGTTGTCGATATGTGGCGGATCATAACTCGGATGAATAGGATTAGCCACCAAGGTATCAACATTTCGATAGTGCTGATTCACAAAGTTTACTGCTGTTGTAAGATGGTCCAGAGTTTCTTGATTATCAGGAAAATTATTACCACCATTATCATCTTGAATTATATTTAGGTTTATAAATATTGTCATAGTATCTTTATGAGAAGATGGTATATAATAATCATAAGATAGTTGGCTCCAATAATTTTGGCAAGCATCTGAATTACATGAGCAGTCCTAAGAAAACGCAAACATTGAGAATGTGAAAAATATTAAAAATATATTTATTAACTGTTTCATAATTTAAATTTTTTGAATTTTAGTATTAATAGTTTTATTATTAAAATGTATTGTTAAAATATATGTTCCCGCTTTAATCTTACTAAAATCTACTTCACAGTTATTATATTGTATGGGAACTCTTTTACCATCAATAGCCCATAATTCTATTTTATGAATTTTATCACAATTTTCCACGTTGATTTTAGCTGTTGAAGACACAGGATTAGGGTAAACAAAAAAATCTTCTTTCGCCTTTTTATTGATATTTGTTGTAATATAATCACAATCAACACCTTCATTAAAATTATATAATGGTATTTTATTGTTTTCATAACATCGAATTAATCCGGAAGGAAGACAACCAGAACTTAAATCCCAATATGATGGAAAAAAATAAATAGTGGATCCAATTTTTTCAATAATTTCATAACCAAGAGAATATATGGGAATAGGGTATTGTTGTTCATCAGGTTGCACTTCATAATCAATAATAAATCTTTTAAGCGGCTCACCGTGAATATATATAGTATCAACAGACTCTACTATGGCTACGCTGTACAAATCCTTAGGGGTTGTATCCGGAAGGCAATTTGGAAAATCCGGAGGAGGTATTTTTAAGGTATCCCCCGGCATGGAATTAAAATTATAAAGTTCATATATTGTATCAAATTGTGTATGATAAAAATAAACTATATTATCTTCTTCTCTCACATAAAAACAACTCTCATTAGTGCGTTCTGAAAAAGATTCACTCCAAAAATCCCAACTTTTACTGTAACAACTGAATACTTGAAAAGATAAATCTTGTATTATAGTATCTTTTTCATAATAATTTTTCTGAAAGCCACTTACGGTATGCCCAGTAATATTATAATACCATGAGGGATTTTCTTCAAGCCATGAGCTTTGTGAAAAAGAAAGTTGTGTTGTTGCTAAAAACAAAATTGCTGTAAATAATCTGAAAATTTTCATAATCTTTCTGAATTAATAACGATTAAGTAGATTTTAATAATAGTTGTATT
>PWLF01000095.1 GCA_003559475.1 Bacteroidales bacterium | reverse complement strand
GAAATTTTGAAGTTATCAGATAATTTCAATTATGGAATCAATCGAACAGGGTTATGTATTCTAAACACACCTCCGTCCCCTGATACATATAAAATATCGGCATCTTTATCATGCCACATGTCTATAATAAATGTCAATTCATCAGGGGTTTCAAGAATGGAAACGGTTTCACCATAGCCTTTTGAACCATATAATCGTTTACCGGCTCCGGCAAACAAAACTCCCGGAATTTCGGGGTGTGTTTGCAACGCATAGAAAAAATTTCCCTGATCATCGGTGAAAAGAGCCGGTACTGGTTCCTCCCCCATCCATTCCTCGCCACCTTTTGTAGATCTTATTACCGCTCCCTGTGCTCCTATATAAATTATATCCGGATCATCCGCATCAAAAGCCATTGAATAAAAAGCATTATTACGTGGAACATTAACATGAAAGTATTCTTCCCATGTATTACCTGCATCTACTGACCTCATAAGCCAAGGTTGAAATCGATTTGTTTCACCATGAGCCCATATGATATTGGGATTCGTTGGATGCCATATAAGACTAAAGTATAAACTACTATATCTGTATGGGAAATCAGGTTCAGGATATACCCTGTACCAAAAATTACCACCATCCTTTGACTTGAAAATATCTCCATAACCAAGGAGAACATGATCGGAATTGTAGGGAGATCGAACTATTGAACGTGCACTGCTCCATTGACTCCATCCACCCCATGGTGCCCTTATACCTTCATCAGCCGGTTCCCATGTGTTTCCCCTGTCTTTTGACCTCCATACCCCAATAAATTTACCATCATCAATTTCAGGTGGACATATATATCCAATTGTTATCGTTCCATTATAGACATTTATTGCCTGCACGCCCGCCTCAAAATGTCGTTCACCTTCCGTTACACGGTGCCCAAGATACTCCCATTTTGAATTTCTTCTGGAAAGATTCCGTGTCCATAAACCGTCATAACCTGCACCAACGTATAGATTGTTGTTGTCAATAAATAATACATAACCGGTTTGTACGGGTAGATTTAAATCTTCCCAGAGGTTAATATTATCCTTTGTACAGGACAATAGCAACACAATTGTCAATATTACTGTTATTTGTTTCATGATATATAATTATTTTGTAATTATGAGTCCACTCTAAAAAGTATTCAAATTTATTAAAAAAAAACTATTAACCAAATTTTTTTAATATTTCTGAATAAAAGTCATTTTTTTGATTCCTAAATTATAAAATATGAATGTTTTTTATAATTTTGGGGTGTGAAAAATGAGTTAAAGGAAAAATTAGCACAATACTTTCCTGTAGAATCGCTAAATAAGCTCAGTGATTTTATAGAAAAGTATAATATAAATTTAAAGTTAACAAAGAGTAGGAAATATAAATTAGGTGATTACAAACCACCGAGGAAAGCACATTGTAAACACAGAATAACAATTAATGGAGATTTAAATAAATATATTAAACTGTTAGTGTTTATACATGAATTAGGACATTTAATAGTATGGGAAAAACATAAAGGAAGAGTTAAACCTCACGGTAAAGAATGGAAAGAAGAGTATGCTAAATTAATAAACATATTTAATGAAAATGATATATTTCCTATAGATATAAAACAAGCATTAATTAATGACTCTGATAATTTAAAAGCAGGAATTTTATCAAATCCCGAACTTTATCGTACTTTAAAAAAGTTTGATGATGATAATAAATACACTTATTTTTTGGAGGATTTGCCAGAAAAATCAAGGTTTGTATCACAATGTGGAAAAACTTTTATAAAAAAAGAACGATTGAGAAAAAGATTTCGTTGTCTTTGTATAGATAATAATAAGACTTATTTATTTCACCCATTAGCAAATATTAAGCCAATATAAAAAGATACTTAATTAAAAAATAAAAAAGAAAAGATGGATAAAAATAATTATGTAGTAATAATGGCAGGAGGAGTAGGGGAAAGGTTTTGGCCGGTTAGTCGAATTAGTCGCCCTAAACAATTCATTGATATTCTTGGTACCGGAAAGACCTTAATACAGCAAACTTATGAAAGATTTTTGGATATCTGCTTACCTGAAAATATTTATATAGTAACAAACAAAATATATAAGGAACTTGTGCGTCAACAAATTCCCGTTATATCAGAAAATCAAATAATATGCGAACCAACACGAAAGAATACTGCTCCCTGTATTGCTTATGCATCATATAAAATTGGAGATTTGAATCCGGATGCTAAAATAGTTGTAGCTCCTTCTGATCATATAATATTTAAGGAAAAAGCATTTACTGACATTATAAAATCAGCTTTAAAGAGCGCAAGCAAGAATGACTGGCTTTATACCCTTGGAATTAAGCCCAGCCGACCCGATACAGGATATGGCTATATTCAATATGTTAATAACTCCGAATCTCAAGAGGATGAAAGACTGAAGAAAGTAAAAACATTTACGGAGAAACCAAACCTGGAATTGGCAAAATCTTTTATAGAAAGCGGTGATTTTTTATGGAATTCAGGAATATTTGTATGGTCATATAAAGCTATTGTTGAGGCTTTTGAGCAATATCAACATGAAATTAATTATATTTTTAAAGAGGCTATTGGCAAATATAATACTCCTGAAGAAGAAGCATATATGGAGACTGCATATACTGCTTGCAAATCAATATCTATTGATTATGCTATAATGGAAAAGGCTGATAATGTTTATGTTTATGTTTCAGATTTTGATTGGTCAGATTTAGGTACATGGGGGTCATTATATGATGTTAGAGATAAAGATGAAAATCAAAATGCTCTTATTGGAAAAAATGTTATGATGTATGACACAAAGAATTGTATTATAAACATGCCGGAAGACAAACTTGTTATTTTACAAGGATTGGATGATTTTATTGTAGCTGAATATAACAATGCTTTACTTGTATGTAAAAAATCTCAAGAACAGCAAATAAGAAAATTTGTTAATGATATAAAGCTTAATAAGGGCGAAGATTATGCCTGAAATATTTTTTAGTTACAATTATAATTAGTAATTGAAATCCTGATATTGTATACAAAATATATACAGATGAAACCCTTTACTTTCCATTTGCTTACTTATACTTTAATAGTTGCCTTATTATATTCCTGTAATTTTCAAAAACCAGTACATACAAGAAAAACCCATTCTTATGGGTTTCAACATGAAAATCACATATACTTTCTTTTAGATTACAGGGTTTGGCAAGAAGGTCGCAGATTTTGGTTTATTTTACCATTTAAGCTACCTAACAAAATTATTATTAGTAAAGTTAATCTATACAGATATGAGCCAGAAATTGATAAAATAGAAAAACTGGGAAATTTAGATATAAAACGTTCGCCATCAACATCACTTGGTTATGGAAAAATTACAGAACATAATGATAAAATAATATTTCTTTATAATGCCGGTTATGATGAAAATTTTAAACTTAAAAAAGCTATCTTTATCTGGGATACTAAAAAAGAAATTTTCGTTGATACCGGTTATCAAAATCCGGTTAGTACAGATAGCGAAATATATAAAAAATTTTTTAGCGAATATAAATCTCCAAGAAGTGATAACCCTGGAATTATTGGCTTTTCAAAATTAAGAAATGAGATATTACAACATTTAACTATTGAAGATTATGATTTGCCAAAAAGCCGGTAATTTTATCATTGAGACAAAATAATTTTTCTTGAATAAAACATAATTATTATAAATTTTAATCATATGTCAATTAGTTATAATCCTATTGGGTTAATATATTCCCCTTTTAAATCAAAAGAAGGCGTCCCAATTCAACCTAAAGGTGCAAAAAATATAAAAGGAAAAATAGTGTTAAAAGAAGAATTTACAGCCGGTTTAGATGATTTGCAGGGGTTTTCGCATATTATTCTGATTTATCATTTCCATAAATCTTCCGGTTATGAATTGAAAACAACACCTTTTTTAGATGATAAGAAACATGGCGTGTTTGCTACAAGAGCCCCTAAAAGACCTAATGCTATTGGATTATCTGTAGTCAGAATTAATAGTATTGAAAAAAATATAATATATATTGAAAATGTTGATATTATTAATGAAACTCCGTTATTGGATATAAAACCATATATTCCTGATTTTGATGTTCACATTACTGATAAAAATGGCTGGGTTGCTAATAAAATTGATAATTTAAAAAATACAAAATCTGATAATAGATTTGATTAAAAAACTAATTTTTTTTAGTATTTTTGTAACTAATAATTTATTTTTTAAAATATAATTTTTTAACAGCTAATTTTATACTATATGCAAACAAAAATTTATCTTTTCAGTTTTTTATTTATTTTATTTAATATTGGTATTTCTGATTCACAAAACAGGGTAGTTATTAGTGATAAAGAAAATCAAGAACCACATGAATCAGCAATTCTGGATTTAATATCAGAAGACAAAGGTTTTTTGTTGCCACGTTTAGAATCTGATGACAGAAATAATATTACTGATCCTGCCGAATCATTATTAATTTTTAATGAAGAAACCGGTTGTGTTGAAACTTATGTACAAGCAGAATGGCACGAGTTATGGTGTTATGAGCCGGGTGCTTTCTCCGGTCCTTGTGAAGGTTTTGACGGGGGAGTTGAATATGAAGGGCAAACATACGAAGTCGTTGAAATAGGTGATCAATGCTGGTTTGCCGAAAACATTAACGTAGGTTCAAGAATAGATAGTAAAGATTCTGAGGATGACCCCCAAAATCAAGGTACAGACTGTGATAATATTGAAAAATACTGCTATGATGATGAAGAAAGCAACTGTGATATTTATGGAGGCTTTTATCAGTGGGATCAAGCAATGTGTGGAGAAACAACTGAAGGCAGTCAAGGTATTTGCCCTGATGGATGGCATATCCCGTCTGATGATGATTGGAAGATATTAGAAATGGAGTTGGGAATGTCAGAAACTGCAGCTAATAATACTTCATATAGAGGACCTTCTGTTGGGAGCAGACTTGCTGGTGGAGAAGATTTATGGGATTCGGGAAGTTTAATAGAAAATACTGCTTTTAATGAATCAGGATTTAAAGCTATTCCTACCGGTTATAGAAGTGATAATAGCGGAAACAGCTTGGTCTTAGGTGAGCGTACTTATATGTGGACTTCAACAAACCATAGTGATGATTTGTTTTGGACACGTCGCTTAGATTGGGATAGAAATTCCGTTTATAGATGGCGCTATAACAGAGAACGCGGTTTTGCAGTCAGATGTCTGTTAGATAATAGTTAATTACAAAATTTTTACTTAGGAGGAATAAGCTCATTATGTATCATTACGCCTCCATCAATTTTTATAATACTTCCTGTTATCCAAGAAGATTTATCTGACAACAGGAATTCTATCATATTTGCAATATCTTCCGGATCACCAATCCTTTTTAAAGGATATCTGTCAATAACACTTTTGAGAAGCTCTTCATATTTCTCTTTATTTTCAACTATTTTGTTATCCAGATGAATATTTGTTCTGACTATCGCAGGATTTACCGAATTAACACGAATTTTGTAAGGAGCCAAATCACCCGCTAAAAACTCTGTCAACATATCAAGTCCTGCTTTACTAACAGAATATGCTATACTGGAGCCCGGCTTTAGTCCGGCTATAGATGAAACATTTACAATAGAAGCTCCTTCTGCTTTCTTCAGTAAGGGCAATAAATTACGGGTAAGCAAATAAACCCCATTCAAATTTATATCCAAATTATATTTCCATGTTTCATAATCTATCATCTCCATGCTGCCTTTTGTTAAAACACCCGCATTATTAACCAAACCATGAAGCTTGCCGTAAGCGCTTTCAATATATTCAGCTAATTTTTTACAATCAACAGCTTTTACAACATCTCCTTCAAAATATTTAACATTTGGATTTTCTCCAATTTCTTTCTTTGCTTTTTCTATTTTTTCTTTACTTCTTGAAAATGAAATCACATCAATGCCACTAGCAGACAATTGTTTAATGGTTTGGAATCCAATGCCGGAACTTCCTCCGGTAACTACTATAACCTTTTTGCTCATAATTAAGAATTTATATTAAAAAATTATAAACTTTGCAATAATATAAAAAAAATCATGTATTTCAAAATGAAAAAATGTAAGTTTGCAAAAAAAAGTTCACGCAGAGGTCGCGAAATGATTAAATTCTAAAATTCGCAAAGACTTTAATTATCTATTTATTGCAAGGATTTTATAATAATCGATTTTTTTTCATTTGTCGCCGCCTTACCATATCTTTTGTTTTGTGGTTTTTGCGTGCGATTAAAAGTAGGATTTATAAAGTAAAGTAAAAAGTAAAATGACAATTTTTTTTAAGTATTTAGTAGCACCCACATTATTAATTCTATTGTTATCAGTTAAAACATATAGTAATGATACTATTAATGTTGATAATGCTGAAGTAGAATGGAAGTACTCCGGTAATTTTTCTCAAACTTTTAATCAGATAAAATTTTCTAACTGGGCAGCAGGAGGAGAGAGTTCTTTTAACTCAACAACTATGGCAGAATTGGAAGCTAAATATGAGAATGAAAATTTTTCATTTGAAAATGTTTTAGATCTTCGCTACGGGCTTCATAAAGCTGAAGAACAATCTCTGCGAAAAAGTGATGACAGAATAGACCTAACCTCAAAAATTGGAAGGGAGTTTGCTGAAAATTTTAAATATTCTGCAATGATGAATTTTAAAACGCAGTTTTCAAAGGGGTATAATTACCCAAATGATAGTGTAGCTGTTTCAAAATTTATGGCTCCGGGTTTTTTAACAACTTCCATTGGTATAGATTATAAGCCATGGGATTTTTTATCTGTATTTTTTTCACCTGTAGCCGGAAGATTTACTTTTGTGTTAGACCAAGAAATAGCTGATATTAATTCTTATGGTGTTGAAGAATCAAAATCAATGTTAGCTGAAGTAGGAGGGATGGTTTCCTTATCTTTTAATAAAAGATTTTTTGAAGATATAAGATTAAGATCCAAAGTTGACTTATTCAACAGTTATAAAGACCCCGGAGCTGAAAGCTGGAAAAATAGTGTTATTAACTGGGAAACTACTTTGAACTTTAAACTTACGGATTATATAACTGCAAATTTTTTGTTTCACCTGATTCATGACCACAATATATCCGTTCCTGTTTATGAAACTGTCAATGGAGAAGAAATTCAGATTGGAGAAGAGAAACTGCAAGTAAAGCAAACTTTTGGATTAGGTTTTGCTTATAGTTTTTAAAAAAAGCTGTCAATTTTTGCTATTTTATCATTGTCAGATTGTTTACCATCTATCCAATGGATTTTATAACCATTTTTTTCCATTCGTCTGAACCATGTCATCTGTCTTTTTGCAAATTGATGAATGCCGGTATTTAGATTTTTAAACATTGAATCATAGTCTATCTCGCTTGTAATATATTCAGTAATATATTTGTATTCAAGCCCATAATATTTTAACTTTTCAGGAGATAAACCGGCTTTCATCAAATTTTCTACTTCATTAATCATTCCTTCTTCGAGTCTTTTCTTTAATCTATAGGTTATTCTTTCTCTTATAATTCTCCTTTCAAAATTAATTGCAAAAATTATATAATTAAACTTCGGATAGTTTTTGATATTTTCTTCGTTATCGTTTTTGTGTTTTTCAATTTCAATAGCTCTAATCAATCTTTTACGCTCCGTAATATCTGTTTTGTTATGCAATTTCTTCATAGAAGCTAAAATGTTCACTAGTTTTTCAAAAGAGTATTCTTCCAATTCTTTTCTAAGTTCTTTATTAACAGGAACTTCTATAATCCTTTTTCCTGACAATACAGATTCAATATAAAATCCGGTTCCTCCACATAAGATTGCTTGTTTATTATTGCTTTTTACTAAATTGAAAGCTTTAAGAAAGTCGTTTTGATACTCATAAACATTATATTCATAACCCGGGTTTCTAATATCAATAAGATGATATGGGATTTTTTTATTATTAATAATATAGTCATTAAGGTCTTTTCCCGTACCAATATCCATATTTTTATATACTTGCCTTGAATCGGCACTTATTATCTCACCATAATATTTATCTGCAAGTAAAGCAGCCAAACGTGTTTTGCCTGTGGCTGTGGGGCCGGTAATAACTATTAAATCAAAAGGGCAGTTGTGGCTCATGAAAATCATTCTTTTGGTATTCAAGCTCTTTTATAAAAAGCAAATCTCTTAATTCGTTCAATAAAGGTAAAGATATTTTTTCAATATTTAAGGATTTTAGTTTATTTTTCAATTCACTATTTATTTCATTATCACCAAAAAAAATATTTAGGTGTTTCAGTATATTTTCTTCATTATTATTGTTAAATTTTTCCTGATAATATTTTACATATTGAAATATTCTTAATCCGTCAATTTTTGTATGGCAAGCCCTTATAAATTTGTCTTTTTCTTTAAAATTTGAACGTAATTCAGAAAAAATATTTTTTTTATTAAAAGTTTTATAAAAAAAATCATCCATCGGTGTTGATATATCTTTAGAAAAAAGTATTGGAAGAAGTTTATAAGTTTCATGAATCAAATCAAATGGTTCGGTGGGATAAATAGGGTATCTTGAGTAATTTTTGTTTAAAAATTCCGTAATAGCAGGACCTGTGCCAAAAGGCACTCTATTAGAAGTTCTTGCAGCAGGATAAACAAAAAGTTCATTATATTGAGTAATACGACCATGTTTTCTTAGTTTTTGCAAAAGATAAAAATCTTCTCCTGCTGATTTAGGAGTTAATTTTCCTATTGATCTTAAGCTTTTTGCACGTACAGATATAACCGAACCAAGCGGTGTAAAAGCGTAGGGGCTTTTAATTCGCCATAAATTCAAAGCATACAATCGCATATAAATCTCATATCTCAAAATAGCTCTATCTGTTTGTTCACCGCCTGTAAGTTTATGATAATATGGATTAGAGTGAGCAACAGAATCAGGATTGCTTAAAAAAATATCGGCTACTGATTGAAAATATGATGGTTTAAATGTTATATCAGCATCAAGACTCATTATGATATCGCTATCATTAGCTATATCCAAAGCTCTATCAAATAATAAATTTCTTGCATGACCAACTCCCTTTTCGTTTTTAATAAAACCCAATCCTTTAGAACATCTATCAATAACTTCAATTGAAAAATGATTATAACGTTTTAATAAATCTAATGTTTTTATATTATTTTGGCATATTTCCTTCTTCTCATCATTTTGCCACCAACTTTCAGGCTGATTAACACAAGCTATTATATAAAAATTATTATATGTTTGGCTTTTAATTGAATTTAAAAGAGATTGAATATATTCTTTTTCATTCATTACAGGAATGACAGCTATAATTTTTGGATTACTGTTTGTTTTCTTGGAATTCATTTTTAGTTATTCATTAAGTTTAATAGATTTGTTATGCTTTTTGAAACATTTTTCGTTAAATGCTGTTATATATATATATTAAAAAATATTTATTAGATATTGTATAATAATCATAATTATTTTTTTAATGTTTAAATAATAAAGTTATATTTTATTATTTAAAAACAGTAATAATACTGATAAAAAAATATTTAATATTTAATATTTTTGTTATTTAAACCTTTCCCAAGAATTTTATTTAATAAAAGCAACAATATTTAAGATATATGCAAAATTAATATTTTGTAAGATAGTAATCATTAAATATAAGTATTATTAAATTTGATATTAAAAAATATCTTAAAACAACTTAAATTATATAATATAAAGTTTAATTACGATGAAAAAAATAACTGTTTTATTACTCTTATTTATTTTTACATCTACACTTTATTCTAAAGTTGGAGAAGATAAAAATAAATTTAAAGATCCCAGAGATAATGAGGTTTATAGAACTGTTAAGATTGGAGATAATATTTGGATGGCAGAAAATCTTCGTTATTTACCTGAGATAACACCTAAAAATGAATGGGGAAGCCATGATTACCCACAGTATTCTGTTTATGATTATTATGGCACAGACTTATCTGAAGCAAAAGAAACGGAATATTATAAGAATTATGGAGTTTTGTACAACTATCTTTCTGCTGTTGAAGCATGTCCTCCCGGTTGGAGGCTTCCTGATAGAGAAGACTTAAACAAGTTGCTTGAAGATGTTAAAGATATAAATAGTGATTCTTATGAGGCTCTTGTAATTGGAAGTAAAAATGGACTTAATCCATTACTTGGTGGTTGGCGTAGTAGTTTTGGGCGTTTTTTTGGTAAAGGGTTCTATGGTAATTGGTGGTCATCTTCATCACATAGTATTTATTATGCCTGGGGATTATATCTGTACGGATATGAGAGAGATGCCTTTTTATACTATAT
>PWLF01000084.1 GCA_003559475.1 Bacteroidales bacterium | reverse complement strand
GATTACACATAGTTTTCAAGAGATGGAAAGAATACTTGAGATGTGTAACATTCGGATAACCTCATTAGTTAGCAAGAATAACAGTATAACAGTGAAAAAAGTAATACAAGGAATTATTGAAGGTAAAGATAGCCCTGAAGAGTTAGCATGTTTTGTTCATGGTCGTATTATCAACTCAAAAAAAGAAAAAGTTAGACTTACCCTTGGAGGATTTATTACAGAACATCATCGTTTTAATCTTAACCTTGTTTGGCAACAGTATAAACTATATGAAGAACAACTTATCAAAGTAGAAAAAGAAATGAGCCAAATATGTCATAAGTACTATAAGGATGAGATAAAACTTTTACAGACAATTCCGGGTATAAAAAAACAGTCAGCAATGCAATTAATAGCAGAAACGGGCAATAATATGAGTGCTTTTGAAAATAGTGGAAAAATAACCGGCTGGGCAGGACTTCGCCCCAAAAATGATGAAAGTGCCGGAAAATTTAAAAGCACGAGTATTACAAAAGGCAATAAATATTTAAGAAGAATTTTGGTTCAATGTGCATGGGCTGCTTCAAGAACAAAAGGCTCATATTACAAAAGCAAATTTGAGCAATTATGTATTAGAAAATCAAGAAAAAAAGCCCTTATTGCAATTGCTAGAAAATTGCTAACTGTAACATGGAATATTTTAAAGGAAAAACAAGAGTATAACCCAATTTTAGAACCAGTATTAAGTCCCGAAAAAATTAAAAACAAAATGAATTATCATACCAAAGAAATTCAGAAATTAAAACAATTAGGTTATTCAATATCGTAAAGGTCGGGTATATTTGTGGTGGCTCTGTTAGTTAATAACAACCCCGTTTACAAACAGACCAATTTATTTTAAGCACACAGACATAAGTTAGCACTATCTATTGATGGTAAAACTTGCAGAGGAAATTCGTTCAACAAAACGCTAAACTGAAATAATTTTTTTGGAAAAACAGATTTATAGAGGAAATATAAAAAATTAATCTGATATGGCATAGAATTTCATTATACTACGCCAGAAACCGTCGTGACTTGTTCTGTATGTCAGCAAAAACAAAAATGGCTTTTGAATTACAAACGGGAACACCCATTTTTAAAAGAATAAATTAATAACTAGTTGATAATGTGGCAATTGAATTTTTGTTCAAAATTTTATTCGGAAGTCAGGAAAAACTTTAATATAGGACTAAAGTTTAAAACATTTATGAACAAAAAAAATCCCCTGAAATTTTTAAAAATCAGGGGATTTTTTAATAATTTATAGATTACTCAACAAAAGACACCCAACCGTGTGGGTCAACGATATCTCCATATTGAATACCTTGCAATTTTTTGTAAAGTTTTGTTGAAATAGGACCTGCATTGCCGTCTTTACAATACTCGTAGGTTTTTCCTGTTTCACGGTCAACTATTTTTTTAATAGGCGATATTATTGCAGCCGTTCCACACGCTCCTACTTCATCAAACTCCGCTAATTCTTCAACCGGCACCTTTCTTCTTTCAACCTTCAATCCTTCATCTTCAGCAAGTTGAACAATGCTTTTGTTTGTTATAGAAGGCAATATTGATGTTGATTTTGGAGTAACATAAGTATTACCTTTTATTCCAAAAAAGTTTGCAGGTCCTGCTTCGTCAATATACTTGTTTTCTTTAGCATCAAGAAATAGTACAGATGCAAAGCCTTCTGATTTAGCTCTTTCTGAAGGGACAAGACTTCCTGCATAATTGCCACCTACTTTAATGCTTCCCGTTCCTTGTGGAGCTGCTCTGTCAAAATCTCTGGCTATTTGAATAGAGACAGGATTAAAACCTTCTTTAAAATATGGTCCGACAGGCAAAACAAATATAATTAACATATATTCTTTTGCGGGACTAACACCAACCTGAACGCCGGTTCCTATAAGCAATGGTCTTATATATAAAGACGCTCCATGCCCATGAGGTGGCACATATTTTTCATTAAGTTTAACAGCTTTTTTAACCATCTCATGGAATAATTCTGTAGGAGGAACCGCCATCATTACTCCTTTTGCAGAGTCCTGCATACGTTTTGCATTTTCCTCCCATCTAAATAATCTGATTTTTCCATCTTTGCCTTTAAATGCTTTCATGCCTTCAAAAGCTTCCTGCCCATAGTGAAGACAACTGGCAGCCATGTGTAAATTGACAGTTTCAGATGATGAAACCTCGATTTCGCCCCACTCGCCATTGCGATAATAGCAGCGAACATTATAATCTGTTTTGAAATATCCAAAAGGGAGTTTACCCCATTCTATATTTTGCATAATACAATTATTTTGGTTTATTAATAATTTTTAAAATATATATTTATTGATTTTGTGCTAAGTTATAAATATTATTTTAAATCATTTTAAAAAAAAGGCATTTTTTTTTGAAAAAATATTGCTTGCTGAAAACTATAAAAAACGAGATGTTTGATACACAAAAAAATCAATCCTTTAAAGATTTAAGTTGCTCTTTAATTACCTCAATTTTTGATTTTGCATCCTTTTGCTTTTTCCTTTCAAGCTCCACTACATTATCAGGGGCATTATTAACAAACTTTTCGTTACTCAATT
>PWLF01000033.1 GCA_003559475.1 Bacteroidales bacterium | reverse complement strand
GTACTGCCTTCTTCAATGCCGATTTTATAATCGTTAGTCATACCCATAGATATTTCAGTAAAGCTTTCATTAGATTTGAAAAAGCTGTTTTTTAGCTTATCAAAAGTTTGTTTAAGTTCGCTAAACTCTTTTCTTACTTGCTCTTCATCTTCCGTAAAGGTTGCCATACCCATCAATCCTTTAATCGAGACATTTGACATTTCCTTATAATCCGAACTTTTTAAAAGCTCTGTAATTTCTTCTTCCGACATACCGAACTTCGTTTCCTCTTTAGCAATATGAAGCTGTAAAAGACAGTTTATTACTCTATTATTTTTTTCTCCTTCTTTATTTATGGTATTAAGTAGTCTTAAACTATCAACAGAATGTATCATTTCAACAAAAGGAGCAATATATTTTACCTTATTTCGCTGTAAATGACCAACCATGTGCCATTTAATATCTTTAGGTAGTTTTTCATATTTAGGTGTAAGCTCTTGTGCTTTGCTCTCACCCATAACTCTGTGACCAAGTTCGTATAAGTTTTTTATCTCTTCTATAGTTCTGGTCTTGCTTATAGCTACAAGTGTAACATTATCGGGTATATCACTTAATACTTTATTGTAATTAGCTTTTAAATCTTTCATACTTTTATTTTTTTATTCTGTGCTCAAAATTAATAGTTGTTTTTGATTTTTCAAATAATTATTGTGGTTAATGTTGCATTTGATAGTTAAATGTTTAAAATGTTTGATTTATATAAAATAGTTTGTTTTTTAAAAAAAACTTTTTATATTTGCGTCCAATAATAAAATCTTTAATACATAAAACATGCATTTGTTTTGATGTATTTTTTTAAAAAAGAATTGAATTATTTACTATGCAAACAAAACTACTGCTGAATTTGAATCTTACTACCTTATCTGTTATTGCCGGCTATTCATACATGTTAATCAGACATAAAGACAATCATCAACTTTTCTTATCTGTAGTTTTTAAGCATTTTTCAAATAATAAGCTATTGAAATTTATAAAAGAAGTTAAATAATTATGCATAATAAAAACTAAAAAAATGAAAATAACAAAATTAGTATTATCATTATTTATACTTGCATATTCAATATCAAGTTATTCGCAACAAAGAGTAGTAATAAGCGACAAAGATAATCATCAACCCCACGCATCAGCTGTTTTAGATTTAATCTCTGATGAAAGAGGTTTTTTGCTTCCGCGAATGGATTCGGATAGCAGAGATGCTATAAATGATCCGGCAGAATCTTTGATGATTCTTAATACTACAAATAAATGTATAGAGATTTGGGTAGAAGAGTGGCATGAGTTGTGGTGCGTAGATTGTGCAAAGCCTTGGGTTCCAACAGCAACCGCCGCTGAAAATATTGAAGAAGATTCTTTTACAGCTAAATGGGACGCCGTAATTTCAGATCCCGCTGTTACTCATTATATTTTAGATGTTTCAGAGGATATTGATTTTAGCACTTATATTATTGAAGAGGAAAATGTAGGAAATGTTACAGAGTATCAAGTAACAGATTTAGATCCTGCTACAGAATATTATTACAGGGTATTTGCAGTAAATGAATGTGGTAGTTCGTATGCTTCAAATGTTATTTCTGTTGAAACAGAACCGGGTGTGTGTGATGGTTTCGAATTTGAAGAATGTGGTGATGAATTATGCGATCCTCGCGACGGACAATTTTATGCTACCGTTGAAATCGGCAACCAATGCTGGTTTGCAGAAAATCTCAATTATGGAACTTTTGCTGATGTGCATGATGATGGACAGGAATCCGGAGAAAAATTTTGCCAGGACCTGAATGGTAATAATAATTCCGGTTGTCCTATGGGAGGCTTATATGAATGGGGTAATATGATGGATGGAGCTTCAAGCAGCAATTCCAATCCAAGTGGAGTTCAAGGGCTTTGCCCTGAGGGTTGGCATGTACCTTCAGATGCAGAGTGGTGCGAATTAGAAGAAACTTTAGAACCCGGTGGAGCCATTTGGTGCAATACAGTGGCTTGGCGTGGAAACAATGTAGGAGGCGACATGAAAGAAACAGGAACTACTCACTGGGATAATCCTAATGATGGAGCTACTAATAATAGCGGGTTTACAGGCCTTCCCGGAGGTCACTCGGAGATAGGTTTATTGCTTTATAACGGCTCTCGCGGTTACTTTTGGTCATCAAGGGATAGTGGCGCTACACATGCATGGGGAAGACAATTGCAAAATAATGAAACAGGTACTTTTAGGGTTTCGTTTGATAAGAACATAGGGTTTAGCATACGGTGCGTAAAAGATTAAGTGTGTGTCAAAACTCAATAAAAGCTGTCGTGCTTTTTAATTGATAAAAAAAGTTTTATAAATAGGGGACTTCTAAAAATTGATTTCTCTATTTTATCATAAAAAATTCTGCAAACAAAAATAATAATATTATAACAAACTTGGCGAAAATTTAGTTAGTTTTTCATCGCTGTTAACAACTTTTATAAAAAGTTAATAACTATTTGATAGTCAATATATTAAATTGAGTTTTTATGCGTATTTTTGAATAAAAACAAAATTATGAAAACACAGAAATACAAAACAACAGGAAATAGAGGATTGTTTGATGAG
>PWLF01000051.1 GCA_003559475.1 Bacteroidales bacterium | reverse complement strand
CAGCGTATTGCGATGAAGAATTTTGGAATTGATCAAATTTATGATGCGGTTATTAACAAATTAGGTGATGTGAATCAGGTCTATTTATTGGGTAATCTGTCAAAAGGTTTAAATAGCAGTATTATTGATTTAGCGATAATTAGTTCTGAAATAGATCGAACATATCTCGCTAAACTTATAGAAGTAGCGGAAAAAAGTGTAAAAAGGAAAATCAGATGTTTGGTATTAGAACCGCATGAAAGTTCCATTGTTCCTGAGCCAAACATGTTGATTTATGATTCTTCTGGTGAAAAAACAGTGAATAAAATGTTGTAAATAAAGCATGTCGGAATAAACAACAATTAGTCAACCCAAAAAAATTTGAAATTCTACCTGTATAATACGTGAATATAAAAGATAATTACCCTGAAAGCGGAGAGTGGGATCTGATCATTACTCCAGGAAAAAAATGGTTTGATCTGCAGTTACGTCAGCTTTGGCGTTACAGAGATTTGCTGATGTTATTTGTACGGCGGGATATTGTAGCATTTTATAAACAAACAATATTTGGCCCGCTATGGTATTTTATTCAACCTATAGCCACAACAATTGTATTTGTATTTGTTTTTGGTAATCTTGCAGGACTATCAACAGATGGCCTTCCTCAGCCATTGTTTTACCTGGCTGGTATAACAGCTTGGAATTACTTTGCAGATTGTTTAAAAAAAACATCAACTGTTTTTCGTGATAACCAGGCAATATTTGGAAAAGTTTACTTTCCAAGAATTATTAGTCCGTTTAGTATTGTCATTTCTAACCTACTTCGGTTTGGCATTCAAATGTTGTTGCTTGTAGCATTGATCATCTATTATTTAATACAGGGGATTGATTTTGGCCCTGGCTGGACTATTCTTTTGCTTCCAGTTTTTGTTTTATTTATGGCACTTCAGGGGCTTGGCCTTGGAATGATTATTACTGCATTAACAACAAAGTATCGTGATTTGTCTTACCTGGTTGAATTTGGTGTGCAGCTTATGATGTATGCTACAACAGTCATTTATCCACTTTCATCACTTGGAGGCAAAATGTATTGGGTGGTTGCCCTTAACCCAATGACTTTTGTTATAGAAGGGATTAAAGTAAGTACACTTGGTGAAGGAATTTTAACACTGCAAACAATGATGTATGCTACTTCTATAACATTTGTAATATTTACAATTGGAATTATAATTTATAATAGGGTTGAAAAGAATTTTGTAGATACCATTTAAAAAATTATGCCAACAGCAATAAAAGTAGAAAGCTTATCAAAGGCTTATCAAATTGGGCAATTTAGTACAGGAACTATTTCACGTGATATTGAACGATGGTGGGCTCTCGCCAGAGGTAAAGAAGACCCTTTTTTAAAAATAGGTGAAAAAAATGACCGTTCAAGTAAAGGTGAAAGCGACATAGTCTGGAGTCTAAAGGATATTAATTTTAAAGTAGAACAAGGCGATATCCTTGGGATCATCGGGAAAAATGGTGCTGGAAAAAGCACTTTGCTAAAAGTCTTAAGCCAGGTCACTACGCCTACTACCGGAACGATTAAAATGAAAGGGCGAATCTCAAGTTTACTGGAAGTTGGAACTGGGTTTCATCCTGAGTTGACTGGAAGAGAGAATATTTTTCTGAATGGGGCAATTTTAGGCATGACAAAGGCAGAAGTTGCCCGAAAGTTTGATGAAATTGTTGACTTTTCAGGTGTTGAGCGTTATATCGATACGCCAGTAAAACGTTACTCTTCAGGAATGTATGTACGCCTTGCATTTGCCGTTGCGGCTCATTTAGAAAGTGAAATTCTTGTAGTTGATGAAGTACTTGCTGTAGGTGACGCAGAATTTCAGAAAAAGTGTATTGGGAAAATGGGAAATATTAGCAAAGGTGAAGGGAGAACCATTTTGTTTGTAAGCCATATTCTGAATATGGTAAAGAGTTTGTGCCAAAAAACTATGATATTAGAGGATGGCGAAATCCAGTCGATAGGGGCAACAGACGATATGATTCAGTACTATTTGTCATCGAAGAAAAACGCAATTAAAGAATGGGATAGTGGGGTTGTGGGTGATTTTATTGCCGAGTTAAATTTTGCAAGGATTACAGATTCTGATGGGAATAGTGTTGAATTTATAGACATAAACGAAGATGCTTTTTTGGAATATACATATACAGTTAAAGAGGGCGGTTATATGTTCAACCCTAACGTACATGTATATGACCAAAATGGAAACTATATTTTTGTTACATCGGATGATAATGTGAATTCAAGGTTTGACAAGGGGATCTATCAATCAAAAGTTAAAATCCCCAGCCATTTTTTAAATACAGGCATTTATACGGTTGGATTGGCATTAACAAGTTATCCGGGAACTGTTATTCATTTTCATGAGGCAGATGCGCTCACTATTGAGGTGAAAGAAGATATTAGAAAACGAGAAAACCCATATACTGGTACTATACCAGGGGTTATCCGGCCAAAATTAGAATGGAAAACGATGAAAAAGAAACAGATATGAAAGTAGTTATACTTGCTGGCGGGTTTGGAACACGCATCAGCGAAGAATCTCACCTTAAACCAAAGCCAATGATCGAAATTGGCGGTAAGCCTATTTTATGGCACATTATGAAATTGTATGGGCATTATGGTATTTATGATTTTGTGATTTGCTGTGGTTACAAAGGGTATGTAATTAAGGAATATTTTGCGAACTATTTTCTACATATGTCTGATGTTACATTCCACATGGATGATAACAAGATGGAGGTGCACCAAAATAAAGCAGAACCATGGAAAGTAACTTTGGTTGATACAGGTGAAAACACAATGACTGGCGGCAGAATAAAAAGAATTCAAAAGTATATTGATGGAACATTTTGTCTGACTTACGGTGATGGGGTTTCAGATATTAATATTAAAGAGTTGATATCATTTCATAAAAGCCAAAAAACACTTGCAACTGTTACAGCTATACAACCTGCGGGCAGGTTTGGATCTCTCGAGATAGCCGGTGGGCGGGTAAAATCTTTTTTAGAAAAACCAAAAGGCGATAACAGGTGGATCAGCGGTGGCTTTTTTGTTTGTGAGCCGGATGTGTTTAATTACATAGAAGGTGATAAAACAGTTTGGGAACGAGGCCCATTGGAGAAACTCGCTGAAACCGATCAGTTATCTGTTCGAAAATACGAAGGTTTTTGGGCAGCGATGGATACAATGAGAGATAAAACCTATCTGGATGAATTGTGGGATTCCGGAAAAGCACCATGGAGAATATGGTAAATCAAACATTTTGGCTAAATAAAAAAGTATTGGTTACCGGCCATACCGGTTTTAAAGGCAGCTGGCTTTCAGTATGGCTGCATAACATGGGGGCGAAAGTTTATGGCTTTGCCCTCGAACCGGATACTAACCCTTCATTGTTCCATCAATTACAACTTCAGGAACTTGTAAATCACAATATAGCAGATATTAGAAACTATGGTTCTGTTCAAAAAGTGATTAAAAATGCTAATCCAGATGTGATTATTCATATGGCAGCTCAGCCTTTGGTATTACGTTCATACCGTGAGCCGTTATATACCTGGCAAACCAATGTTACGGGAACTATTAATCTGTTGCAGGCAGCAAAGCATATAAAAAAGAAATGTGCTTTGCTGGTTGTTACTACCGACAAGGTTTATGCAAACCAGGAATGGCATTATTCATATCGGGAAATTGACCGTCTTGGAGGACATGACCCATACAGTTCAAGTAAAGCTGCAACAGAAATTGCCGTAAATAGTTGGAGAGAATCATATTTTTCCAATGAAAGTAAGATCCGGTTAGCTTCGGCAAGAGCTGGAAATGTTATTGGAGGAGGGGATTGGGCTGAAAATCGGCTTATTCCGGATATTGTACGGGCACTTAAAAAGAATGAAGTTATAGAAATCAGAAACCCCACGTCTGTGAGGCCATGGCAGCATGTACTTGAACCTTTGTCAGGATATCTCGTGCTTTGCGAACATTTGTATCAAAATGATGACAAGAAATATCAATCGGCTTTTAACTTTGGCCCTATGCCAGGCAATAACCAAACTGTTAAAGAGTTGGTTCAGTTTGCACTTTCTATGTGGGAAGGCGAGTGGAAAGATATATCCAGGGGAAATCAACTACATGAGTCGGGGTTGTTGAAGGTTAGTATCGATAAGTCATATTCAACTTTAAACTGGAAACCCAATTGGGGCTTTCAGAAAAGTGTTGAATTGACCATAAAATGGTATCAGAAGCATATGAATGGTATAGGCCCATTTGAGCTTATCCTTGAACAGATAAATCAGTATCAACAGAAATGAAATTCGTTCAATTAGATATTCCTGGTGTTTATTTGATAGACCATGAAAAAAAAACAGACCACCGCGGATATTTTGCAAGAATTTATTGTGAAAATGAATTTCAGGAAAATGGGTTGAACACAAAATGGGTTCAGATGAATCAATCCTTGACAAAAAAGAAGGGGGCCCTTAGAGGCTTACACTTTCAGAGAAACCCTATGGCAGAAATTAAATTGGTTCGTTGTATTCAGGGAGCTGTTTTAGATGTGATAGTGGATTTACGTGAAGGTTCTGAAACATATGGTGAAAAGGCATCAGTTCATTTGTCTCCTAAAAATCAACACATAATATATATACCAGCTGGATTTGCACATGGGTTTCAAACACTTGAAAAAAATTCAATATTATTTTATATGCACTCAGAATTTTATAGCCCTAAACACGAGGGTGGAGTACTTTATTCAGATCCCGGGCTAAATATAAATTGGCCGCTTTCAATATCAGATATCAGTGAACGAGACCAGGCTCACCCTTATCTCAATGAACTTAAACCAATTTCAGTTTGAACTGCAGGCACTGTAATACACCGTTAAAGGTCCAATTCTTAGACTTAGGCTTTCAGCCTCCTTCAAATTCGTATCTAAGAAAAGAAGACTTGAATTCAGCAGAAATAACTTACCCTCTACGGGTAAATGTTTGTGATAAGTGTTGGTTAGTTCAAACCGAAGATTATGCCAGTGAAGCTGATTTTTTTAGCCCTGATTATGCTTATTTTTCATCTATATCTAAATCTTGGCTCAGGCATTCAGAAGAGTACAGTAAGATGATAAAGGATAAGCTTGGGTTGGGTGCAGATAGTTTGGTAATAGAGGTTGCTTCTAATGATGGATATCTACTTAAGAATTTTGTTGAAATAGGTATTCCGTGCCTTGGTATAGAACCAACAGACAGCACAGCTGATGCAGCTGAAAAGTTTAATGTGCCAACAATTAGAAGGTTTTTTGGTAAGTTGCTTGCTGAAGATTTAGTTCAAGAAAATAAAAAAGCCGATCTAATTATTGGCAATAATGTGTACGCACATGTTCCGGATATCAATGATTTCACAATGGGGTTGTTCCATGTTCTAAAAGATGACGGTGTAATTACACTTGAATTTCCGCACCTGATGAGATTAGTTGAATTTAACCAGTTTGATACAGTATACCATGAACATTTCTCTTATTTATCGCTACACACTGTAAACCGGATTTTTAAAAAAAATGGTTTGCGCATTTTTGATGTTGAAGAGCTGGATACACACGGAGGAAGTCTTCGTGTATATGGCTGCCGAATTGGAGCTGGCCATTCCCAAACAGAACGTGTAATTCAGTTATTGGATAAAGAATCTGATAGAGGTATGCAAACAAAAGAATTTTACAAGGGCTTTCAACGAAGAGTAAATAATATTAAAAATGACTTGCTTAATTTTTTAATTTCAATAAAGCGTGACGGAAAAAAAATTGCAGCATATGGAGCTGCTGCTAAAGGAAATACTTTGTTGAATTTTGCGGGAGTAAAACCAGATTTGATACCTTTCGTTTGTGATGCTGCAAATGCTAAACAAAATAAATATTTGCCGGGTAGCCATATTCCGGTTTTTCCGCCGGAAAAATTGAAAACAGTAAAAATTGATTATCTACTTATTTTGCCTTGGAATATTGCAGATGAGATTAAGCAACAAACAGATTTCTTATTAAAAGATGGCGTAAAATATGTTACAGCCATTCCTGAATTATCAATTACATGAAACCTAAAATACATTACACAAGGCCTTCCATTTCTGATTTGGAAGTCCAATACGCCAATGATGCAGCCAAAAATGGGTGGGGTGAAAATTGTTATGATTACATAAACCGTTTTGAAGGGTTATTTAAGCGGTATTTGGGTGTGAAGTATGCAATTTCTACATCAAGCTGTACCGGGGCCCTTCATATGGGTATGGCAGCACTGGATATTGGACAAGGAGATGAAGTTATACTTGCTGATACAAATTGGATAGCCACAGCTGCACCAATAGTACACCTTGGTGCAAAACCTGTGTTTGTTGATATTCTCGAAGATTCATGGTGTATTAACCCGAAACTTGCTGAAAAGGCGATAACAGAAAATACAAAAGCCATCATTGCTACACATATTTATGGGAATCTTTGTGATATGGGCCGGCTTTTGGCTATTAGCAAAAAATATGGAATTCCTGTTATTGAAGATTCTGCAGAAGCTATTGGTTCTGTTTATCATGGGAAAAGAGCTGGAAGTATGGGGGCATTTGGAACCTTTTCGTTTCACGGTACCAAAACAATTACCACGGGAGAGGGTGGTATGTTTGTTACAAATGATGAAAACCTCTATAACAAAGTGCTAACATTAAGTAACCACGGAAGGGTGAAAGGCCAGTCAAAACAGTTTTGGCCAGAAACTGTTGGTTTTAAATATAAAATGTCGAACATTCAGGCGGCAGTCGGATGTGCCCAAATGGAACGTATAGAAGAATTAGTAAACAGAAAACGGGAGATTTTGAATTTTTACAAACAAAAACTGAATAAATTTGATGGCGTTTATTTAAACCCCGAACCCACCGGAGTTATTAATGGGGCATGGATGCCTACAGTTATTTTTAATAAATCTTATGATATAGGTAGGGAAGAGTTACTTCAGAAATATAAAAATAAAAATATTGATGCCCGTGTTTTTTTCTGGCCTTTGAGTTCATTACCCTTTTTTGAAAAGGTAAAGAACCCAAACGCCTATTCAATATCTGAAAGAGCTATCAATTTGCCAAGTTATCACGATATGAAGGAGAAAGATTTACTGATAGTGGTGGGTGAAATAATTGATACAATTGAAAAACGATAAACATATCATGTTTTGGGGTGCCACTGGACAGGCAATAGTTTTGAATGAACTATTACATTCAAATGGTTTTACATTATCCTGTTTATTCGATAAAAGTAACCAAATCGAAAGCCCTGTGGATGGGGTTCCCATTTTTCATACCGAACCTGAGCTATTTGACTTCCTTAAATATTATGATGTTCACTATTTTTCTGTTGCAATTGGCGGTAACGGTGGCCATCACAGGATGGCAATACACGAAAAATTAACTGCTAAAGGGTTATTTCCTGCTACAGTTTTCCATCCGAAATCTAATATTGCTACGGATGCAATTATCAACGAGGGGTCTCAAATATTGATCAATGCTACTGTTTGCAGCCGGGTTAAGATTGGTAAACAGGTAATTATTAATTCATCAGCAAGTATTGACCATGAATCCATTATTAATGATGGTGTTCATATTGGGCCAGGTTCTGTTCTGTCAGGATGTGTAGAAGTTGGAAAATGTACGTTTATTGGAAGTGGTACGGTAGTGTTACCCCGCATTAAGATTGGGAAAAACTCAGTAATCGGTGCAGCAAGCACAGTGACCAAAAATATCCCTGATGGTGTGGTAGCTTATGGTACACCGTGTAAAATTATGGGCAAGACAAATCAAAAAACTTAATAATTGAACAGCAGAACAAATGAATAAATACGAAGCTTTTAAAAGTGAGTGTAATCAAGAAATTGAATTAATGGGTAAAGATGAATCACTTCATCAAGTATCAATGGATTGGCTTCAAAAAGCTAACGCTATGAAATACTCCTATCATTTTGAATGGTTAGGCCGCCCAATTATTCAATATCCACAGGATATGGTAATGATGCAGGAGTTGATTTGGGAAATTAAACCCGACCTCATCATCGAAACTGGAATTGCCCATGGAGGGTCTATTATTTTAAGTGCATCAATGATTGCACTGCTTGATATTAGTGAAGCGATTCAAAAAGGTGAAACAATAAACCCATCACTATCTACCAGGAAAGTACTCGGTATTGATATCGACATACGTGAACATAATCTTAAGGCGATAAATTCACATCCAATGTCGACAAGAATTCAAATGATTCAGGGTTCCAGTACATCAGATGATGTAATCAGGCAGGTACAGGCTGTTGCAGATGATTACGAACGTGTGATGGTTATTCTTGACAGTAATCACACACATGGCCATGTTTTGAAAGAGCTTGAACTCTATGCTCCACTTACAAGCACTGGAAGTTATTGTGTGGTATTTGATACCGTAATAGAAGATCTTCCTGATGAAATGTTTAATGATAGGCCATGGTCAAAGGGCAATAATGCAAAAACGGCTGTCTGGGAATATTTAAAATCACATACAGAATTTATTATAGATAAAACCATTCAGAATAAATTACAGGTTACTGTGGCTCCTGATGGCTTCTTAAAGAGAGTAAAATAGTTCATTATAAATTCCTGAGTTTATGTCAGATGACATTAAAATGAGTAGTTATACACAAGGCCTAATGTTTTCAGTTTGTGTACCTACACGCAACAGAGCCGATACGTTAGAGTATTGCCTCAAAACGTTACTTCATCAAGATTTTGATGAATTTGAAATCGTAGTTTCAGATAATAGTGATGCTGCAGAAAGTGAATTGACTCAGTCAGTTATTGAAAAACTGAATTCTGATAAAATCAAATACTACAGGCCTGAACGGATTTTATCAATGACAGAAAATTTTGAGTTTACCCTTGATAAGGCGAGAGGTAAATACATCCTGTTTTTGGGCGATGATGATGGGCTTGTAACGAATTCACTAAAATATGTTTACAACAAAATAAAAGAAAAATCACCGGATATCATAAAAAGCCCAAATATAGTTTATTACTGGCCATCCTCTTTTGTAGTAGATCAAACTATGTTGACCTTTCCGGTCCGAAGGCCTGATTTTTACTTGTCAAGCCGTGAAGTCCTTGCTCAAGTTTCTTCATTTGACCTGAATTACTATGCTCTTCCGATGATTTACTATTCTTTTGTGAATAGAGAAATAATCGAACACATTATTGATAAATCAGGAAGTTTTTTCCAGGATTCGATAAGTCCTGACATATATTCCGGAATACTATTAGCACATTATACAGAATCATATTTACTGACTGAAAAACCATTCACGATTTCCGGGCTTTCAGATAAAAGTAATGGATCTAATTCGATGAAAAAACCTGATTCAGAAATTTCTAAAGAGTTTAAAAAGCAACAAAAACTTGTTGAAAAATTTAAAAAATTTGAAATTCCGACAACACATAAATCCGGGTTTGATAATACGGTATTGTTCGAAATTTTATTATTTAAAGAAAACCATAAGGTCAAACCGGATTTATATCCAATAGACTATCATAAATTTGTATTTAATAAAACTTATTTAAGTGATGTTATTAACAATATTTCAGAGTTGCCAAATACCCACGAGTTTATCGGGTATCAAAGGTTTGAAAGCATACTGAAAGATTTGAAACAGAAAATAATTTCAAAACAGGTTTTTTATCCTCAAACAAGTTCTTCTCGAAATTTGCTTGTAAATAAGATTCATATTGATCCCAATCTTTTTCATGCCGAAAATGTATATGATATATCATGTTTGTGTGAAAAAATATGCCAGAATTATGGTCACTTACAGATGTTAACCCTAAAAAATATTGATGGGTATCTGAAAAAAAGAAGAAAAAATAAAATAAAAACTGAACTTATTACGATGCTAAAAAAAATCAGGTATTTTTCAGGGGAATTATTAAGGATGATCTAATTAATATTCTACTGTAAAACAGGCTAAATGAAATATTTATCAGGAATAATATTTTAACTGAAGCAGATGGATAAATCGCCAAAATTTTCAGTTATTACAGTTTGCCGTAATTCTGAAAAAACGATTGAACAGACAATTCAGAGTGTTTTAGGCCAGACATTTCAAGATTTCGAGTATATCATCATTGATGGTGCATCAGAAGACGAAACACTGAATATCATCAATAAATATCGTGAACAGATTGATGTAGTGGTATCCGAACCGGATACTGGCATTTATGATGCAATTAACAAAGGGGTTGCCCTCAGCAGAGGTGAAGTTATCGGGATTATCAACAGCGATGACTGGTATGAACCAAATACATTGGAACTGGTAGCGAATACATTCAAAGAAGTGGAAACACCAACTGTTATTCATGGTTTGTGTAAATATTATCACGGTGAAAAAGAAGATAAAATTCTTGGTTATCACCACGATGTTTTGGAATATCATAATATTGCACATCCCACTTGTTTTGTCCCAAAAATTCTTTATCAAGAATTTGGGAATTTTCAAACCAAATTTTTAGTCT